>CAZGPO010000036.1:0-14080 GCA_964527745.1 uncultured Dechloromonas sp. | reverse complement strand
CCTGATGCACTGCATGCCCATCGGACTTAATGATAACGGCTCGGGCCTTGGCATGGGTCATCGCCAGAAAGACTTCTGCCAGCAGTTCGGTGTCGAGCAGCGCGCCGTGCAGGGTGCGCTGGGAATTGTCGATTTCGTAACGTTCGCACAGGGCGTCGAGACTGTTGCGCTTGCCGGGGTGCAGTTCGCGGGCCATCTTCAGCGTGTCGGCAACGTCGCTGCACAGGGTTTCGACAGGTACGCGGTCAAGGCGGGCGAGTTCGGCGTTGAGGAAGCCGAGGTCGAACGGGGCGTTGTGGATGATCAGTTCGGCGCCGTTGATGAATTCGAGAAATTCGTCAGCGATATCGACAAACTTGGGCTTGTCGGCAAGAAAATCCAGCGTGATGCCGTGTACCGCAGCGGCGCCTTCGTCAATTTCGCGCTCCGGGTTGATATATTTGTGCAGATGACGGCCGGTAAGGCGGCGATTTTCCATCTCGATGCAGGCAATTTCGATGATGCGATGACCATTGCGTGGATCGAGGCCGGTTGTTTCGGTGTCGAGTATGACTTGTCTCATGCGCTGTCTTTCAGTTCGTCGATGCCCCGGTTGGCGAGGGCGTCGGCACGTTCGTTTTCGGGGTGTCCGGCATGGCCCTTGACCCAGACCCATTCCAGCTTGTGCTGCCGGCTCAGCGCGTCGAGGCGTTCCCAGAGATCGGCGTTCTTGACCGGCTGCCGGCTGGCGGTCTTCCAGCCGTTGCGCTTCCAGCCATGAATCCATTCGTTGATGCCCTTCAGCACGTACTGTGAATCGGTGTGAACGCGGCCGCTGACTGGGCGTTTCAACGCTTCCAGCGCGCGAATGACGGCGGTCAGTTCCATCCGGTTGTTGGTTGTTTCGCGTGCGCCGCCCCACAATTCCTTCTCGTTGCGCGCCAGCCGGAGGATCGCTCCCCAGCCGCCGGGACCGGGGTTGCCGCGGCAGGCGCCGTCGGTGAATATTTCCACGTGGCCTTCAGCGGTCATGGCAATCCTTTTGCGCAACTGGCCGCAGTGCTTTGGCGGGTACGGGTTTCTTGCGCCAGTTCGGGGTGATCAGACGCATCGAGTTGACGCGTTTGATCGCATGCAACAGATAAACTCCGCCGGGTAGCCCCGGCCAGCGGGCGCCAGCCGTTTCCATGAAGTGCCAGCGCTTGAGCCAGGTCTCCTGATCGCAGGGCGGAACATGGCAGCCGGAAACGCTGCGGTCAACCTCGAAACTGAGCAATTTCAGCCAGTCCTTGAGCCGCGTCAGCGACAAGTAGTTGCCGTGCCAAGGAAAACTGCCACTGCGGTCGAAGCGGTTGCGCACGCCCCACAGCGAAAGCGGGTTGAAACCAAGAATGATCAGGTGTCCTTCGGGAATCAGGATGCGTTCGACCTCGCGCAGGATCTGGTGCGCATCGCTGCCGAATTCAAGGACATGGGGCAGGATGACGAGATCGGTGCTGAGCGAGGCGAAGGGCATTGCAGTCAGTTCGCAGAGCACATCGACGGCCCCGGATTCGCCGGCCTTCTGACGCAGCGGAATCCGGCTGGCGTGCAGCAGATCCCATTGCGGCAAGCCAAGTTGCAGCGCATTGAAGCCGAAGACGTCGGCAATGGCTTGCTCGACCCTGGACGCTTCCCAGGCGCCGACGTAATGGCCCTGAGCGGTATCCAGCCAGGCATCGAGGCCCGGAATTGACATCTGCTCTCCTTCGCTCGATAGTTCCGGCATGTTCGAAATTTTGCCCATTCCTGCATTCAAGGATAACTACATCTGGCTTCTGGTCCGTGACGGACGCGCTGCTGTGGTCGATCCGGGTGATGCCACTCCGGTCATCGCCCGCCTCACGGAGGCACAGCTGCAGCTCGAAAGCATCCTGATCACCCACCACCACGACGACCATCAGGGCGGTGTCGAAGAGCTTGTCGAGCGCTGGCATCCGCGTGTCTTCGGGCCGGCTGACGAGTCTATCACAGGCTGTACCGACCCCCTGCGCGGCGGCGAGGCGATAGAGGTGCTTGGCGAAACCTTCGCCGTGCTGCCGGTTGGCGGCCATACCCGCGGCCATCTTGCCTACCATGGCTGCGGTGCGCTTTTCTGCGGCGATACACTGTTCGGCGCGGGCTGCGGCCGCCTGTTCGAGGGCACGCCGGCACAGATGCTGGCCTCGCTCACACGTCTTGCCGCGTTGCCGGACGACACCAGGGTCTATTGTGCCCACGAATACACCGAGGCCAATCTGCGTTTCGCGCTCGCCGTCGAGCCACTAAACACCTTGCTGCGCGAGCGCGTCGAGCGTGTTGCCCGAGTGCGTGCGGCCGGCTTGCCGTCAGTGCCGAGCACCCTGCGCGAAGAAAAGGAAACCAACCCCTTCCTGCGTTGTGCAGAACCTGAGGTGATCATGGCGGCAAAGGCGCATGGTGCGGTCGACGCCTCTCTGGTCAATATTTTTGCGGCAATTCGCAGTTGGCGAAATACCTTTTAATGCGCCAGCTTGGGGCAGCACAGACAACGAGCCCGCTTTTGATGATCGAATGGGCAAATCCAACTGTGTTCGGTGTGCTAAATTCAATGCCAACAACGTAACAGCGGCAGATCAAAATGACAGAACAGCTTTCCGGGGAATCCTCGAAAATTTCGGGTGCCGTAGCAGCGCTCAAGGGGCCGCGCGCGCGCCGTATGGCACTGTGGGTGGTCGGAATCATCGTCGGATTCGGCGTGCTCGGCTATTTCGCCGCGCCGCCATTGATCAAGTGGCAGCTGGAAAAACAGCTGTCCGTACTATTGCATCGTCAGGTCACGGTCGGGAAGATCGACATCAGTCCTTACACACTCTCGGCGCGGGTTGCTGACGTTGCGGTCAAGGCTGAAGGCGACAAGGAGGTTGCCGGTTTCGACGAATTGTTTCTGGATATCTCCGGGGCTTCATTGTTCCAGTTCGGCGTGGTTCTCGACGAAATCCGTCTGCAGGGACCGCGCCTCGCAGTGGCACGTCTCGCCGACGGAAAGTACGACATTTCGGACCTGCTCGATGAATGGTTGAAGCCCAGCGAGCCGTCGCCGACGCCGCGCTTTTCGATCAACAACATCCAGATTGTCGGTGGCAAGGTCGTATTCGAGGATCAGCCGGTTGGCAAGGTGCATACCATCAGCGACATCAACCTCGGGCTGCCCTTCATTTCGAGCTTGCCCTATCAGGCGAAGATTGTTGTCGAGCCGAGCTTCTCGGCTGTTTTCGACGGTTCACCGCTAGTCCTCAAGGGCAAGAGCAGCGAGATCTTCGAAGGCAATCTTGAAAGCGAACTCAACATCGATCTCGACCACCTCGATTTGGCCGGATTCCAGCCTTATCTGCCCAGTGCGGTGCCGATCAGGCTGAAGTCTGGCTCGCTCGATACCGAACTGCGCGTTGTCTTCAAGGAACTGTCGGACAAGGTGTTTTCCCTGACCGTGGTCGGCAGCGCCCATGTTTCCGACTTTGACATGGATGCCGCGAACGGTGCGCCGTTGCTGGCCTGGAAGCGTCTCGATATCGATGTCGAAAACGGCGATCTGATCAATCGCCGCTTCGTCATCAAGCGCGTGCTGCTCGACGGCATGGATGCCTTCGTTGCGGTCAACAAGGCGGGCGAGGTGAATTGGCTTCAGCTTGGCGAACAGGTCGCCAAGGGCGTCGATAGCGGCGAAGAGAAGGCCCCCGTGGCGCCGGCGACGAAGCCACCCGAATGGAGCGTCGAGGAAATTCGCCTGAGCAACGGCAAGATGAATTGGCAGGACGAGTCGAATGTTCGCCCCATGCAGGGTCAGTTGCTTGACCTGAACGTCGCGGTCGGCAGGGTCGAAAGCACCCTGACCAATCCGATCGAGGTTGCCGAGGTGACGTATCGGGTCGATCTCGGCGAGCGCTTTACTGTCAGCCGCAGCACGCTGAAGGGTATCCGTGTGGATCTGCACGGGCATCGCATCGACGTGGCCGAGGCCAGCTACCATGATCTGCGCGGATTGCTGGTGCGCAACAAGGAGGGGCAACTCGAATGGGTCAGCTCGCCGGTCCTGAAAACCGCCCGCAAGGCCCGCGAGGAACTGTCGGACGAGAGGCCCTGGTTCGCCAATATAGCGAAACTGAACGTCGACGATCTGGCGCTTCGTTTCGAGGATAAATCAACCACACCCGTCGCCGTACAGACCATCGACGGATTCAACCTCGTCGCGGAGAACCTGTCTACCGAACCCGACAAGAAGGGGAGTGTGACGCTGAAGACCAAGGTCAACCAGAAGGGCAGCGTCAAGGTCGATGGTAGCGTGCAGTTGATTCCACTGGCTATTGCCCTGAAAGTGGACACCGAGTCGATCCCGCTGCTGCCTTTGCAACCTTACTTCTCCAGTTTCCTCAATATTGAGCTGACGCGCGGTCAGGTCTCCAACAGTGGCGAGCTCACTGCGGGGATGGGCAAGGAAGGCCTCAGTGGTGCGTACAAGGGATCGCTGACACTGGGCAACCTGGTGGCGGTCGACAAGCAAAACAATACGGATTTCCTGAAGTGGAAATCGTTTTACGTGGGCGGGATCGACTTCCGTCTGCAGCCGCTGGCGGTCAATGTCGGTGAAGTGGCGCTCAGCGACTTCTACTCACGACTTGTTCTGAGCAAGGAAGGCCGGCTGAATCTGCAGGACATCGTCCGCCGGCCCGAGGGCGAGGCGGACGGCAGCGCAAAGCAGGCTGCAGTGGCCCCGGAAAAATCGGTGCCGCCGCCGATCCGGATCGGCAAGGTGACGCTGCAGGGCGGCACCGTCAATTTCTCGGACTTTTTCGTCAAGCCCAATTACACCGTCAACGTAACCAAGGTGGCCGGGCGCGTGTCTGGCCTGTCCTCGGCCGCCGATGCTGTTGCCGACCTCGAGTTGCGCGGCAGTTATGCCGGTTCGGCCGCGGTACAGGTGGCTGGCAAGTTGAATCCGCTAGCGGAAAAACCATTTCTCGACATCAAGGCCGAAGTAGGCGGGGTCGATCTCGTGCCTTTGTCGCCATACTCGGGAAAGTATGCCGGATACAACATCGACAAGGGCAAGCTGTCGCTCAATGTGGCTTACAAGCTTGAAAACAATCAGCTGGCTGCCGAGAACCACCTCTTCATCGACCAGCTGATTTTCGGCGACAAGGTAGAGAGTCCGGATGCAACGAACCTGCCGGTCAATCTGGCGATTTCCCTGCTCAAGAACAACCGCGGCGAGATCGACCTTAACCTGCCGATTTCCGGTTCGCTTGACGATCCTGAATTCTCGATCGGCGGGGTCATCGTTCAGGTCATCGTGAACCTGTTCACCAAGGCGGTCACTTCGCCTTTCGCGCTACTCGGCTCGCTGGTCGGCGGTGGCGAGGAATTGTCAAATGTCGAATTCGGTCCCGGCCGCGCCACCATCGATGAGGCTGCAAGCAAGCGACTGGAGGCGCTGGCCAAGGCACTCAACGAACGCGAATCGCTCAAGCTGGAAATTGCCGGCCGTGCCGATCCGGAAGTCGACAAGGAAGGGATCAAGCGGGTCGCCATCGAGAACGCGGCCAAGGCCGAGAAACTAAAGGACATGACGAAGAAGGGTGGCGAAGATGCGGGGCTCGATTCGGTCCAGCTCTTGGCCACCGAATATCCAGTTTATTTGCAGCGCGCCTACAAGGAAGCCAAGTTTCCCAAGCCGCGCAACTTCATTGGCATGCAGAAAGAGCTGCCGCTCGAGGAAATGGAAAAGCTGATGCTGGCCAACCAGCAGGTCAGCGATGCCGATGTCGAGCAACTGGCCCTGCAGCGCGCACAGAACGTGCAGAGCTGGCTGGTTGACCAGGGCAAGGTTCCAGCCGCACGCGTATTTCTGGTCGAGCCAAAAGCCGATGCGGGTGACAAGGGCAAGAACAGTCGCGTCGATTTCTCGCTGAGATAAGGCATGGAAGAAATCTCGTTTCAGATCCTGCTGGCGGGGATCGTCATCATCGCCTTGCTGCAGGTTTTCTCGCTGTTGCGGACAAGCAGCCGCCGCGATGACGAAGCACGTCTGCATGCCTTGCGCGAGGATCAGGAAAAAGGCCTTGAGCGTCTGGAACGCGAATTGCGCGAGGAGCTTGCGCGCAACCGGCGGGACGATGCCGAGGAAGCGTTTCGCGACCGTGAGGAGCGCGCGCAATCGGCGACCCTGCTCGGCCAGGCGGTGACCAGCCAGATCGGCCATTTCGGCGCGGCGCAGTCAGAGCGACTCGAGGCCTTTGCCCGTGAACTCAACCGCTTTTCACTGGGCCTTGATGAACGATTCGAGCGTCTGAAAATGACGGTCGAAGGGCGGTTGACCGCAATTCAGGCCGACAATTCCAGCAAACTGGAGGAGATGCGCCGCACCGTCGACGAGAAACTGCATGCCACGCTCGAACAACGCCTTGGCGAATCGTTCAAGCTGGTCAGCGACCGTCTTGAACAGGTGCATCGCGGCCTTGGCGAAATGCAGTCGCTGGCGGCCGGTGTCGGTGACCTCAAGCGGGTGCTGAGCAATGTCAAGACGCGCGGGACCTGGGGCGAGGTACAGCTTTCGGCACTTCTCGAACAACTTTTGACGGCCGATCAGTTCGCGGCCAATGTCGCGACGCGCCCGGGTAGCGGCGAACGGGTCGATTTCGCCATCCGCCTGCCCGGCCGGGGCGATGGGGCAGTGGTCTGGCTGCCGATTGACGCCAAGTTTCCGATTGAAGATTACCAACGCCTGCTCGACGCCCAGGAGCGTGGCGAAACGGCGCTGGTCGAGGAGGCGAGCAAGGCGATCGAAGTCCGCCTCAAGGCCGAGGCGCGCAGCATTCGCGACAAATATGTTGCTCCACCGCACACGACGGATTTTGCCTTGCTCTACTTGCCGACCGAAGGTTTGTACGCCGAGGCGCTACGCCGTCCGGGTCTGGCCGATACCTTGCAGCGCGACTGGCGGGTCAGCCTGGCCGGGCCGACGACGCTGGCAGCGCTGCTCAATAGCTTGCAGATGGGTTTCCGGACACTGGCCATCGAGCAGCGTTCGGCCGAGGTGTGGGCGATACTGGGGGCGGTCAAGAGCGAATTCGGCAAGTTCGGCGAGGCGCTTGCCCATACCAAGAAAAAGCTGGACGAGGCGAGCAACAGCATCAGCAAGGCCGAGACGCGGACGCGCCAGTTGTCGCGCCGTCTGCGCGAGGTCGAAGTCCTGCCGGCCGGCGAGGCCGAGCAATTGATCGGCGTGGCGGAATTCGATGGCGAAGACGAGTGAACTGGAAGCCGCTTACCAGGCGGGGACTTACCGGCTGTTCCTGCCCGGTGGAGGTTGCGAACTGCGTGTCGGTGTCGTTTCGGAAACGCTGCGGTGCTGGCTTGAGACGGCCGATGCCAATAGCTTTGCCATTCTGACTGCGCACAATCCGGGATCGCGGCTGAGCGATCCCGACGAAAATACGCAGCGCCAGGCGCAACTCGAATGCGATCTGCTTGAACTGGGCTACGAGCCCTATGCCGGTGAGAATATGGCCGCCGACGACAATTGGCCGGCCGAGGAAAGTTGTTTCGTTCCCGGTATTTCAGTGGCCGAGGCCAGCGCCCTTGGCGAGCGCTACGGTCAAAATGCGATCATTTGCGGCGGGGCCGACGGGCTACCCGAACTGGTCTGGCTGGACAACGCCTGAACCGGCACGTCGCCACTGCCGGATGGCGTTACCAGAGGTGCCACCAGCGTTTTCTGTAATCAAGGCCCTCGGTATACAGCTTGCTGTCCGGAAAATTTTTGCGCATCACACGCTCGGCATCGGCATGCAGTTCTTTCATGCCGAGCTTGTCGTAAGCCAGAACAAGGATGTACATGGCCTCCTCGGTGGTCGGTGCGGTCGGATAGGTTTTGATTGCCGACTGGGCGCGGTTGGCGGCGGCGACATAGGCGCCACGATTCAGGTAGTAGCGCGCGACGTGGACCTCATGGGCAGCCATGGCGTTCACCAGGTAATTCATGCGCTGGATGGCATCCGGCGTGTATTTGCTGTCGGGGAAGCGCGTCGCCAGTTCACGGAAGGCGTCGAACGATGCGCGGGCGGCCTTGGGGTCGCGCTCGGTCGGGTCCTGGGTGCTGATGTAGCCGGCCCAGCCGAGATCCTCGTTGAAGTTGATCAGGCCCTTGAGGTAGTAGGCGTAATCGACGGCTGGGTGACTCGGATGCAGCTTGATGAAGCGGTCGGCGGCGGCGAGCGCCGAGCCGGGCTCACCGGCTTTCCAGTAGACGTAACCCAGTTCGAGCTGGGCCTGCTGGGCGAAGCGTCCGTAGGGGTAGCGTGCTTCAAGCTTCTCGTAATATTTGGCTGCCTTGTCCCAGGCGCCGTCAGACTGTGCGACCCGCGCCTCGTCGTAGAGCTTGTTGGCCGACCAGCCGGCTGTTTCGTCAGTGCTGCCCGAAAACAGGCTGCACCCCGTGGTAGCCAGGGTTGCGATCAAAAGCGCCAGCAGAAGACGAAAGAGGGGGGGAAATGCGGCTACACTTCGCATCATGAACGATCCTTTGGAAGACCCGAGCGATTATAGCCGAACTCCGTCGAATCGAAGTTGCGTTCCCGACCGTTGCGCCGGCCGCCGCCTCGACCAGGTGCTCGCCGAGCTGTGGCCGCAACATTCGCGCAATCGCCTCCAGGGCTGGGTCCGCGAGGGCAGGGTGGCGGTTGATGGACAGGCTGAATGCGAACCTAAGCGCAAGCTGCTGGGCGGCGAGATTCTCGTTCTCAACGAACCCGAGGGCATTCGCGAGCTGGCCGAACAACCCGAGGACATTCCGCTCGACATCGTATTCGAAGACGAAGAATTGCTGGTGATCAACAAGCCGCCCGGTCTGGTGGTTCATCCGGGCAGTGGCAACTGGAGCGGAACGCTGATGAATGCGTTGCTGCATCACATCCCAGGTATTGCCGAAGTGCCGCGCGCCGGCATCGTGCACCGGCTGGACAAGGACACCAGCGGACTCCTGGTCGTGGCCAAGACGCTCGAGGCGCAGACCGACCTCGTGCGCCAGTTGCAGGCGCGCACGGTCAAGCGCCAGTATCTGGCCATCGTTTCGGGCATCGTGCGCCGTGACGGTATGGTCGACGCGCCGATCGGTCGCCATCCGGTGCATCGTGTCAAGATGGCGATCGTTCCGGAAACGCTCGGCGGCAAGCCGGCGATCACTCATTTCCGCGTGCTCGAGGAATACGAGTATTGCACGCTGGTCGAGTGTGCGCTGGAAACCGGCCGCACCCACCAGATTCGCGTCCATCTGGCATCGTTGAAGCATCCGCTGGTCGGCGATCCGGTTTATGGCAAGGTCGATCCCCGGGTTCCGCCGTTTCATCGCCAGGCCCTGCACGCGACCCGCCTCGGGCTGGTCCATCCGCTGACGCACCGGCTTCAGCAATGGGAAGCGCCGCCACCGGCCGACATGCGGGATTTGCTGGAAACCCTGCGCAGTGAATGAATCTTACGTTCCGGACTGGCAGGTTCCGGCCAATGTCAGGGTCTTGCAGACGACACGCCACGGTGGTGTCAGCGATGCGGCGTGGGCAAGCTTCAACCTCGGCGATCACGTTGGCGATACCCCGGAGTCGGTCGCGGCCAATCGGGCGCTGCTGCGCGCCGGTTTGCCGGGCGATCCGCTGTGGTTGAAACAGGTCCATGGCACTGTTGCGGTCGACGCCGATTTGCGGCCAAAAATCATTGAAGGCGATGCCGCGTACTCGCGGTTGTCGGGAAACGTCTGTGCGGTGATGACCGCGGATTGTCTGCCGGTACTGTTCTGCGACCGCGCCGGTTCGGTGGTCGCGGCAGCGCATGCCGGCTGGCGCGGCTTGCGCGCCGGCGTTCTCGAAAGTGCGGTTGCCGCCATGAAGGTCGATGCCCCGAACATCCTGGCCTGGCTGGGGCCGGCCATCGGCCCGCAATGCTTCGAGGTCGGCAGCGAGGTTCGCGCCGCGTTCGTCGCCGCCGATCCGGCAGCCAGCCTGGCGTTCACGCCACAGTCTGACGACAAGTGGCTGTGCGATATCTATTTGCTGGCACGACAGCGCCTGCAAGGCCTCGGTATCACTTCGATCAGCGGCGGCGAAGCGTGTACCGTCAGCGAGCCCGAACGCTTCTTTTCCTATCGCCGCGATGGCGTGACCGGGCGCATGGCCAGCCTGATCTGGCTGGAGCGCGGCGCATCGGGCGTATAATCCGCGCCTTCCTTCCGTTGTGGTCGTGCCCGTGAGTACCCTTGCCTGGATTATCGCCGTTTCTGTGGCTGGCGGCGCCCTGAGCGTCATCGTTGCAGCCGCGCTCACCGCCTCGGTCAGCACGCACCGCGTCAATGTGCTGATTTCCTATGCCATCGGCGCCCTGCTTGGAGCGGCTTTTCTGGAAATCCTGCCGCACGCGCTCGAACATGGTGATGCGCACCGCATGGCGGCGACTATCCTGTTCGGCATTCTGGCTTTCTTCGTGCTGGAAAAGCTGGTGCTCTGGCGGCATTGCCACCACGACCATTGCGAGGCGCACGATGCGCAGGCGCCGGGCCACGATCACGGGCGCTCCGGATTGATGATCCTGGTCGGCGATACCTTCCACAATTTTGTCGATGGCATCCTGATCGCCGCAGCGTTTCTCGAAAACACGCAACTAGGTATTGTCACCGCGCTGGCGATCATCGCCCACGAAATTCCGCAGGAGGTTGGCGATTACCTGATCCTTTTACACTCGGGCTACAGTCGTGCACGGGCATTGGCTTACAACCTGTTGTCCAGCTTGGCGACGCTGGTGGGTGCTTTCCTAGCATATTTCGCATTGTCACAGCTTGTCGAATGGATCCCGATATTGCTGTGTCTTGGCGCCTCGAGCATGATCTACGTCGCGGTGGCCGATTTGATTCCGAGCCTGCACAAGCGTACCGAACTGAAGGCAACGGTACAGCAGATTCTACTGATCGGTCTTGGTGTCGCCTCGGTCGCTGTCGTTCGCGCGCTGGTCGGCGAGTAATTCCTGGTAGCGCTGGCGTTGCCGGCGCATCTTGCTGCCGCCCAGCCACAACAACAGGCTGCAGGGCAGCAGGCCATAGAACACGAACGAGATGATGCCGGCGACAACCGACCCCTCGTTGAGCGCGACGAGAGCGGTGACATAGAGCCAGCCGATGGCAATGACGTACATCTGGGCAATTATGCCTGCAAATACATTGACAGGGCTCGGACGCGTATGGAGAATTCGAAGGCTGACCCCCAATTCAAAAACAGAGAAGAGAACGACCATGGCGCAGCATGGATCTGACAATAAAGAGGCGTTCATCGGTTCGGCCATGCAGTTCGTGCAGGCCGGCCAGAACATGGCGCAGCAGTTCATGGATTTCATCGGAAAGGCCGGCAATCCCGCGGGAAGCGCCCCACCCGCCGCCGACCCGCAGGCGCTGACTGCGCTGCAAAAACAATTCACCGACCAGCAGTTGTCGCTCTGGCAGTCGGTGCTGGCCAAGCAGCAAGGCAGCGAGGAAGGCTTCAAGGTCTCTCCGGATGCCGGTGACCGCCGCTTTTCCGCGCCCGAATGGCGCGCCAGCCCGGTTTACGATTACCTGCATCAGGCCTATCTGCTCAACACGAAATTCGTCAAGGAACTGGTCGAACTGATCCCGGCCGCCGATGACAAAGCACGCAACAAGATGCGCTTTTTCGCGCGTCAGATCACCGATGCGATGGCGCCGTCCAACTACGCTGCGACCAATCCCGAATTCATCAAGCTGGCGCTGGAAACCAAGGGTCAGAGCATTTCCGACGGCATCAACAACCTGATCCGCGATTTCGAAAAGGGTCGCATCTCGATGACCGACGAGTCGGTCTTTGATGTCGGCCGCAATATCGCGAATACCGAAGGGGCAGTGGTTTTCGAGAACGAGCTGATGCAGCTCATCCAGTATGCGCCGCTGACCCCGAAGGTCGGTACACGGCCGCTGGTGCTCGTGCCGCCGTGCATCAACAAGTTCTACATCATGGACCTGCAACCGGAAAATTCGCTGATTCGTTATATGGTCGAGCAGGGCAATACGGTGTTCCTGGTGTCCTGGCGGAATCCCAAGGAAGAACAGGGCAACCTGACCTGGGAAGATTATCTCGAGCATGGTCCGATTGTCGCGCTGCACATCGCCCAGGAAATCTGCAAGGTTAAGCAGGTCAATGCGTTGGGCTTCTGTGTCGGCGGCACCATCCTGACTTCGGCGCTGGCCGTACTCAAGGGACGCGGTGAGGATATTGTGTCGTCGCTGACGCTGCTGACGACGCTGCTCGATTTTTCCGACACTGGCGAGATCGGCCTGTTCATCGACGAAAATGGTCTGATGTCGCGCGAGTCGACGATCGGCAAGGGCGGTCTGCTGCCGGCGCGCGATCTACAGAATACCTTCTCCTTTCTGCGCGCCAACGACCTGGTCTGGAACTACGTCACCGGCAATTACCTGAAGGGCCAGAAGCCGCAGGCCTTCGACCTGCTGTACTGGAATTCGGATTCGACCAACCTGCCGGGGCCGTTCGCCTGCTGGTACATGCGCAACCTCTATCACGACAACAGCCTGCGCGTGCCCGGCAAACTGCAAATGTGCGGGCAGCGTATCGATCTCGGGGCGCTGGACATGCCGGTCTATTTGCTGGCGACCCGCGAAGACCACATCGTTCCCTGGCAGTCGGCCTATCAGAGCACGAGGATACTCGGTGGCAAGGTGCGCTTCGTGCTCGGTGCTTCCGGCCATATTGCCGGGGTCATCAATCCGGCCAGCAAGAATAAGCGCAGCTACTGGACCAACGACGATGTAAAAATCGACGCCGATGGCTGGTTGACCGCAGCACAGGAAAACAAGGGCAGCTGGTGGCCTGATTGGGCGGCCTGGCTGAAACCAATGGCCGGCGAGCTGCGGGCGCCGCGCAAGCCGGGCAACGTGAAATACAAGCCGATCGAACCGGCTCCCGGGCGCTATGTGAAGGAACGCGCCGTATAAAATTGGCTTAAGTATTTCCATCGACGATGGTCGGCAGATTTTCTGCTGACTGACGTATTTTTATTGCTCCATCAACAACAAGGAAGGAAAGATTATGACGAAACGTGTTGCTCTCGTTACCGGTGCCATGGGTGGTCTTGGTACCGCTATTTGCCAGGAACTGGCCAAGGCCGGCCATAAGGTGGTTGCCTCTTATCATCCGCAGTTCGACAACAAGGACGAGTGGCTGAAGGAAATGGCTGCTGCCGGTTTCAACGACTTCGTCTGTGTCGCCGGCGATGTCGCCTCGCTCGAAGACTGCCAGAAGATGGTTGCCGAAGCCGAAGCTGCTTGCGGCCAGGTCGACATTCTCGTGAACAATGCCGGCATTACCCGTGACCGCATGTTCGCCAAGATGGAGAAGGATGGCTGGGATGCCGTCATCTCGACCAACCTGACCTCGCTGTTCAACATGACCAAGCAGGTTTCCGCCAAGATGGCCGAACGCGGCTGGGGTCGGATCATCAATATTTCTTCGGTCAATGGCCTCAAGGGTCAGGCCGGCCAGACCAACTACTCGGCCGCCAAGGCTGGCGTCCTCGGCTTCACCAAGGCGCTGGCCGCCGAAGTGGCCGCCAAAGGCGTCACCGTCAATGCCATCTGCCCGGGCTACGTGGCGACCAAGATGGTCATGGCGATCAAGCCGGAAATCTTGCAGTCGATCATCGATTCGGTGCCGATGAAGCGTCTGGCCAAGCCGGAAGAAATCGGCGGCGCCTGTACCTATCTGGCATCCGACCTCGCTGCTTTCATGACTGGCGCGACGTTGAACATCAACGGCGGACTCTACTTCCAGTAATTAGGCAGTTGGTGCTCCATGCGTTGCAGTACGGCGCATGGATTCCTGAAAAGCCCGGAGATTCCGGGCTTTTTGCGTCTGCAAGTTGCGGTAAAGCGTAGCGCTGCGCACAATCTATGGGTGGCAAGACGGGCGGTAGCCTCCTTGTTTGCCGCGCTAACTACCCGTTTTCTGTGAACCCTTGGTTTGGTATGACTTTGCGAGCC
>CAZGPO010000035.1:0-14205 GCA_964527745.1 uncultured Dechloromonas sp. | reverse complement strand
CAGGATATCGACGACATTTTTCCGTTGATGGCCATGCTCGAAGGGCGCTGCGCCCGCGATGCGGTGCGCCGCGCCAAGGCGGGCGATATCGAGGCGCTCAACGACATCCACGAACGTCTCGAATCGGCGGCACGTGACGGGCGCATCGATGCCTTCTTCGAGGCCAACCAGGAATTCCATTACCGGATTCAGGAACTGGCCGGCAACCGCCGCCTGTTGGCGGTCATTCAGGATCTGCGCAAGGTACTCAAATTGTGCCGCCTGCACTCGCTGTCGATCGAGGGTCGCCTGCAGCAATCGCTCGAAGAGCACCGCGCCATCATGGCTGCGTTCAAGGCAGGAGATGCCGGCAAGGCGGAAAAAATGATGCACGACCATCTGCTCTCCGGCCACGAGGCTTTGCTCAAGATGGACCCCAAGGCGGCCTGAAGGCCGGCATCCGCAACCACGCCCGCTACCTCCGATCACGACATGAGCACGGTCGACCTCGCTCGCGATGGCGAAATCGCCACCCTGACGCTGAACAACCCCGGCAAGCTGAACGCGGTCGATCTCGGGATGTGGCGACAGCTTGCCCAAAAAATGGCCGAATTGGCGGGCGACCGCGACATTCGCTGCATCGTCCTGCGCGGTGCCGGCACTGATGCCTTCGCCGCCGGCGGCGACCTCGAGGAGTTCCTGACCGCCCGCGCCACGCTCGAACAGGCGCTGCACTACCACGGCCAGGTCGCCGCCGCGCTCGACGCCATCGCCAACTGCCCGCAACCGACCGTGGCCCTGATCCAGGGGGCCTGCATCGGCGGCGGACTGGAAATCGCTGGCGTCTGCGACCTGCGCATCTGCAATCAAGCAGCCAGATTCGGGGCACCGATCAACCGGCTCGGCTTCTCGATGTACCCGGGCGAGATGGCAGGTCTGCTCGAACTCGCCGGCGCCGCCGTGCTCAAGGAAATCCTGCTCGAAGGACGCATCCTGAGCGCCCGCGAGGCCTACGAAAAGGGCCTCGTCACGCGCGTCGTGCCAGACCATCAGGTTGTCGACGAAGCCTACGCCAGCGCCCGCCGCATCTGCGCCGGGGCGCCGCTGGTCGCCGGTTGGCACAAGCAGTGGATACGCCGCCTGCAAAGCGGCCAGCCCCTGAGCGATCAAGACAAAGCCGCCGCTTTCGCCTTCCTTGATAGCGAAGACTACAAGGAAGGCCTCGCCGCCTTCCTCGAAAAGCGTAAACCCGTCTTCAGGGGACGCTGAACAGGTTCCACAGCATCTTGCTGGCGAGCACGATCAGCAGTCCCGCGAAGATGCGTTTGAGGGTCGCCACTGGTAGACGATGCGCCATGCGCGCACCGAACGGCGCCGTCATCATCGTCGCCACCACCAGAATGGCCAGCGCCGGCAAATAGACGTAACCGAGGCTGCCGGCTGGCAAACCGGGATTGCCCCAGCCGTTGAAAATGTAGCCCAGCGTGCCGCCGAGCGCGATTGGCAAGCCGACCGCTGCGGAAGTCCCGATCGCGCTCTGGATGCGCACATTGCACCAAGTCAGAAAAGGCACGGTCAGCGAACCGCCGCCGATGGCGACCAACGCCGACAGGACGCCGATGCCCACGCCGACACCGGCAACCCCGACGCGACCCGGCAGTTCGCGCGTCGCTTTGGGCTTGAGGTTGAGCGCCATCTGGATGGCAACCAGACAGACGAAAAAGGTGAAGAAAACCGCCAGCGGGCGCGCCGGCACGTTCGCCGCGAACAGCGTGCCAAGGGCGGTTCCGGCGAGAATTCCGGGGGTAATGCTCTTGACGACATCCCAGAGAATCGCCCCGTGACGATGGTGGGCCCGGATACTGGCGAGGGCCGTGAAGATGATGCTCGCCATCGAGGTGCCGAGCGCCAGATGCAGCGTTTCACCCGGCGGGAATGGCGCCTGCGCGGCAAACATCAGGGTCAGCAACGGCACCAGCACCAGCCCGCCGCCAATCCCGAGCATGCCGGCAAAAAATCCGGCGAAGGCGCCAAGTGCCAGATAGCCGGTGATCCACGATATGGTCATGTCAATGAATTCCGAAGTGGGTGACAGCCCGCGCTCTGAGGCGCACCAGAATCTGGCACGAAACGGCGGTCGACCGCAAAGATCCAGTCACAGCACCGGTCAGGCTATTTGAGGAAAGTCGCTTCGAGGCGCATGCGCACACGGCCATCGACATCCAGCAGTTCGAGCGTTTTCCCCTGGATCCGGTAGGCGACCGTGGCTTCGGTCACCTTCATGAAATTGCGCGCCTGCTCCATCGTCGGCGACGGACAGGCCATCATGGTCGATGCCAGCCGGCCAAAGCGCAGCCCCTTCGTATCGTCATAGCTACCCGTGAAACGGTTGCAGCCATCCGCACCATGGGTCTTGTGGTCCGCGGCAAGAACGAAGTGCGGCTCGGCCTTGTTGTTGACCACCTTGACCGGCTGGCCGTCAATTTCCAGCACGCGCCAGTAGCGGTTGGTCAACGGCTCGTCTGGCGCCATCGAATTACCGGAACAGGCGATCAGTGAAAGCCCAAGAAACAGGGCAAACAAAATGCTTTTCATCGACTCGTCCAGAAGAATGGCCCCCGCGAGTGCCGTCAGGCCGGCATCCTGAACCTGGGTCCAGAGTGGTTGCTTTCCTCCCGCATCAGGCGCTCTCGACGAAGACAGCGCACAACAGCGGTTTCGATGGTCCGCAACCGATGCCAATTAGCATTGGTTCAAGGAATCTATGGCCTTAACAAACACCGCAGGGGACGCTCGGCGGGCGGCGCCGGGGTCAACAGCAACTACAGATCCAGTTGCTGCTGGGGCGCAAGCACGGTGTCTATCCGTGCTCCCATATCGGCGATTCTACGCTCCGCGTCGGAAGTATCAACCGCATAGTCGATTTCTTTTTCCGCGTTGGCCGGCGGGGCAGCCAAATGTTCGTGGGCGATGTTGAGCGCCGCCATGACGGCGACGCGCTCGGCGATGGTGCTTTTGGTCCGCTGGGCGATTTCGCGCATCTTGTTGTCGACCAGTTCGACCGCCGCCAGCAGGCCATCGCGCTCTTCCGGCGTACAGGCGACACGGTATTCGCGACCCATGATCTTGACATCGAGGAAGTTCGGCTCGGCACTCATTTCAGGCATCCTCGGGCAACTTGTCGATCAGCCCTTCGAGACGTTCGCGGGCGGCCGTCATCGACTGGCGCAGGTGCAGACGCTCCGCTTCGGCTTCTGCCATTTGATTTTTCAGCACCTCGTTTTCCGCACGCAACTGGTGCACCAGGGCGACGACCTGTTCGATCTTGGCTTCGAGCGCTTCGAGATGCTTGTTCATGGCGCGCACTATAGAGGTAAAAATACTGCATGGTCAAGGACTAAGCCTTTATTCTAAAAGTGCTTTATCGCTACCGCCCGCAATCAATTCTGGTGCAATGCAACACGGCAGGCTGTAGAATGCGCGCTGTAACAGGTGCTGCGGAAGGTTTCTCCAACCGCAGTTAAACGGGAAAGCGGTGCGTCCTAATCGACAACTCCGCTGCTGCCCCCGCAACGGTAAGCAAGTGCGGGCGCGCCACGATGCCACTGGGTTTTGACCTGGGAAGGCGGCGCGTCAAGACTTGCAAGCCCGGATACCGGCCTGAGACAACCAGCGGAAGTGCCACGGGGGTGTGGCGCCGGTCTCCGACCAGCGTTCGTTCTCCCGATACTTCCTTGTTCAGTCATTCCGGTATGCGGGGACGTCTGCCGGAAAGGGAGAAAAAAAATGAATCCACGTCTGACGCCGCTCGCCGCGGCAATTTCAATTGCAATTCTGGCACCGGCACACACGCTGGCCGCCGACAGTCTCGACCCCATCATCGTCACCGCCACCCGCTTCAACGAGCCGGAAGTGAAGGTGCCAGCCAACATCAGCGTCATCACACGCGACGATATCCGCAACACGCCGGCAAGCGACCTGCCGAGCACGCTGAAATCGAGCGCCGGGGTCGATGTACGTGCCCTCTACGGGAGCCTGGGCATCGATTCGACGGTCGACATCCGGGGCTTCGGCGAAAGCGCCGGCAGCAACACACTGATCCTGCTTGACGGCCAGCGCCTCAACCCGATCGATCTGGGCAGTGTCAGCTGGTCGGCGATTCCGCTCGACAGCGTGCAGCGCATCGAAGTCCAGCGCGGCGCCGGCACCGTGCTCTATGGCGACAAGGCGACCGGCGGCGTCGTCAACATCATCACCGACAAGTCGGGTAAGCCGCGTGCCGGCGTCACGGTCGGCCTTGGCAGCTACGATACCCAGACCGTCGATGCCAATGCGGCAGCCGGCAACGAAACCGGCTACTTCAATGTCTTCGGTCATTACGCCCACACCGGCGGCTGGCGCGAAAATTCGCAGGCCGAGCAGGCGGCGCTCAGCGGACGCGGGGGACTTTATATCGGCCAGAGCGAAAGCTTTATCGACTTCTCGGTATACGAAAACAATTCCGGCCTGCCGGGTTACCTGCTCAGCCCCGCCTATCAATCCAACCCCAAAACCTCGACGACCCCCTACGATTCGCAGCGCAGCAACGGCTACCGCCTGCGCCCCGGAGTGGCGTTTCCGGTAACCGACACGCTGCGTATCGAGGTCGAAGCCTCGATCGACCGCCAGGACAGCCACGCCAATTATGTCTCGTTCGCCAGCGAAGCCGACCGCACCCGCGAAACCTGGTCGCTGACCCCGCGCCTGCGCTGGCAGCACGGCCTGGGCAGCCTGAAGAGCGAGACAGTGGCTGGCATCGACTACTACTCGGGCACCGTTGACGCAACCTACACCACATCCGCCACGCAAAGTGCCGCGCAGGACAGTCTGGGTTTCTATTTCCAGAATACCACCGAGTTCGGCGACGGTTGGGCCGGGACCGTCGGCGCGCGCAATCAACGCGTTGACCAGTCGGCCAAGCAGGATGCCTACCTCGGATTCTTCGGCCCGCAACCCGGGCTGGAAGGGAGCGCCGACTATTCCCGCAATGCCTGGGACCTCGGCCTCAACTACACCGGCGACGGCTGGCGCACCTACGGCAAGGCCGGCACGACCTTCCGCTTCGCGACCACTGACGAACTGTTCGGCTACGACCCATTCACCGGCAATCCAACCTTCGCCGGCGACCTCAAGCCACAGACCGGCTCGCTCGGCGAAATCGGTGGCAGTTTCAGCGCCGGGCCGGTCACCGGTCGGGCGGCTGTCTATTTGATGAACCTGGACGACGAAATCGCCTATGACGGCGCACTGTTCAAGAACGTCAACCTGGCGCCGACCCGCCGCCAGGGTCTCGAACTCGAAGCCGACTGGCGCATCGTATCGTCGCTGCTCGCCCGCGCTTCCTACACCTATGCCAGCTCAATCTTCCGCGACGGCATCTACGATGGCAATCAGGTGCCGCTGGTCCCGCACAACAAGGCATCGGCGCGGCTGACCTGGGACGGCGGCTCGATCGGTCAATACACCGCAGTCGCCAACTATGTCGGTGAGCGCTACTACAGCGGCGATTTCGCCAACGCGCTCGACAAGTTGCCCGGCTACACCACGGTCGACCTGATGGCAAACTGGAACTTGAAGCCGTTTTCCGTTTCGGCGCGCCTGCTCAACGCCTTCGACAAGAAGTACTCGCCATATGCCGGCTACTCGGCCTTCCAGTCGGACTACTATTACTATCCTGCCGATGGCCGCACCTTCCTGATGACCGCGAGCTACAACTTCCGCTGATGCCGACCCGCCGCCGCGCCTTCCTGATTCTCGCCACGCTGGCCTTGCTGGCGTTGGCGAGTTTCTGGGCGGCGCTGGCGGTCGGCAGCATCCCGGTTGCGGCGTCAGACATCGTTGCCGCGCTGCTCGGGCAGGCGGCGCCCGGCGCCGACATCGTTCGTGAACTTCGGCTGCCGCGCGCCCTCGCCGGATTTGCCTGCGGCGGCCTGCTGGCCCTGGCCGGCGCCCTGATGCAGGTCTTGCTGCGCAACCCGCTGGCCGACCCCTACATTCTCGGCATCTCGGGTGGCGCCGGCGTCGGCGCGCTGTTCGCCATCATGATCGGCCTGCCGGCATTCGGCATCGACGGCCTGGCTTTCGCCGGCGCCCTCGGCGCCATGCTGCTCGTCTTCGGACTGGCGCACGGCGACGGGAGCTGGACCCAGACCCGCCTGTTGCTGACCGGCGTCATCGTCGCTGCCGGCTGCGGCGCACTGATCGCGCTGATGCTGGCGATCGCCCCCGACGACCGTCTGCGCGGCATGCTTTTCTGGCTGATGGGCGACCTCTCGCAGGCCGGCAACGCCTGGCAACCGCTGCTGGTACTCGCCGTCGCGCTGGCGCTGGCGATGCCCTTCGCGCGCGAACTCAACCTGCTGGCGCGCGGCCTGATGCAGGCGCAGGCGCTGGGCGTTGCGGTCGACCGCCTGCGCTACGCCATTTATCTGCTCGCTTCGCTGGCCACCGCTACCGCGGTGACGACCGCCGGTGCCATCGGCTTCATCGGCCTCGTCGTCCCGCATCTGGTTCGCCTCGCCAGCGGCAACGATCAGCGTCTGCTACTGCCTGCCTCGGCCCTGGCCGGCGGCGCGCTGCTGCTGCTCGCCGATACGCTGGCCCGTTCGCTGATCGCCCCGCAGCAACTGCCGGTCGGCGTGCTGACGGCGCTGATCGGCGTTCCGGTTTTCCTTGCCCTGCTGTCGAGGCAGCCGAAATGAGCGGTGCCTTGCTGGAGGCGCGGCAACTGGTCGTCGAGATCGGCGGCCGTTGCATCGTGAATTCCCTTGATCTGGCGGTTAACAGCGGCGAACGCCTGGCCATCCTCGGCCGCAACGGCGCCGGCAAATCGACCTTGCTGTCGACCCTGGCCGGGCTGCGCCCGCCGGCGGATGGCTGCGTCGAACTGGGCGGCACGCCCTATGCCGCACTGACGCCGCGCGTCGCCGCGCTCCGGCGCGCCTGGCTCGGGCAGGCACTGGCCGATCCGTTTGCCTCGACTGTCCTTGAAACCGCCCTGACCGGCCGCCATCCGCACCTCGGCCGCTGGGACTGGGAAAGCACGCGCGATGCCGAACTGGCGCGCAGCGCCCTGGCAGCCGTCGGCCTCGCCGGCTTCGAACAGCGCCAGATTCACACCCTGTCGGGTGGCGAACGCCAGCGCCTGGCGATTGCCACGCTGCTCGCCCAGACGGCGCCGCTTTATCTGCTCGACGAACCGCTCGCCCATCTCGACCTCAACCACCAGATGGCTGTCCTCGAACTGTTTTCCGGCGCCGCGCGCGACTGCGGCGCCGGCGTCATCATGGTCCTGCACGACCCGGCGCTGGCGCACCGCTTTTGCGATCAGGCGCTGCTGATCGACGGGGACGGACATTGCGAGAGCGGTGCGGTCGACGCCATTCTGACCGCCGAAAAGCTCAGCAACCTCTACGGCTACCGCCTGCGGCAATTCACGCACGAAGGCCGGCGCTGCTTCGTTCCAGGCTGAGGTTTTTCCCGCTAACTCGAACAGCTGACCTCGAGCCCGTTCGCCCAATCGGGCGGCAACGCAGCGTAGTTTTCAAATTCCGGCTGCTCGGCAAACGGGTGACGCAGGCAGGCGAGCAGGCGCCCGACCTCCGAAAAGTCCCGTTCCTGTGCCTTGCGGATCGCCACTTCCGCCAGCCAGTTGCGCAACACGTATTTCGGGTTGGCCGCGCGCATCGCCGCCTGGCGCGCTGCGTCGTCCCACGGCGTCTGCGCCTGCCGGGCACGCCACTTTTCCAGCCAGATATCGCAGGCAGTGCGGTCGACGAACTGGTCGCGCAGCGGATCGTCGATTTTTGGCGACTTTTCCGCGTCGACCGTAACAGGCAGTTGCGACAGTGTGCGGAAGAACAGCGTGAAATCGGGACGGTGCTGCTGCAACAGGGCGAAGGTCTCGCCGATCAGGTTTTCGTCGTCGGGCAGCGCCGCGTGCAAGCCGAGCTTGGCCCGCATCAGTTGCTCGAAATGCTGATCAAAGGCATCGCCATAGCTGTCATCGACCAGCGCCCGCACCATCGCCTGATCGCCGACCAGCGGGCGGAAAGCCTCGGCCAGGCGGTAGAGATTCCACTGCCCGACATGCGGCTGGTTGCGGTAGGTGTAGCGGCCCTGAAAATCGGAGTGATTGCAGATGTGGCCGGCATCGAAAGCCTCCATGAAGCCGAAGGGGCCGTAGTCGAGCGTCAGGCCGAGGATCGACATGTTGTCGGTGTTCATCACGCCATGCATGAAGCCGACCGCCATCCAGCGCGCGATCAGTTCGCCGGTACGGCGGCTGACGTCGGCGAGCAGGGCGCCATAGGGACTGGCCGAGTCGCGGCACTCGGGACGGAAAGTATCGATCACGTAATCGGCGAGCAGGCGCAGTTCGTCGTTGCGCCCATGCGAAGCCCAGTGCTCGAAGGAGCCGAAGCGCACAAAACTCGGTGCGACGCGGGCGACCACGGCGGCGCTCTCGATTTCCTCACGGCGCACTGGCAGGTCGGCGCCGACAATCGACAGCGCCCGCGTCGTCGGGATACCGAGTCCGGCCATCGCCTCGGAGCAGAGAAATTCGCGGATCGACGAACGCAGCACGGCACGCCCGTCGGCACCGCGCGAATACGGTGTCCGTCCCGCTCCCTTGAGCTGGATTTCCCAGTGCCCGTGCGCATTGCGCAGGCCGCCCAGCAGGTGGGCGCGACCATCGCCCAGTTGCCCGGCCCAAACGCCGAACTGGTGGCCCGAATAAACCGCGGCCAATGCGTCGCTGCCCGGCGGCAGGCTGTTCCCGGCGAAGATCTCGCGGAACTCGGAACGTTCGATTTCCCGCGGGTCGAGTCCGATCAGTTCGGCTACCTCGTTGCTGGCTGCAACCAGATAAGGCTCGGGCAGGCCCGCCGGAGCGAGCCGCGTGTAGAACGCGTCGGGCAGGCCGGCGAAACTGTTGTCGAATTCAAGGTCTTCCAGGCGACCGGGTCGCCATTGCTGCTCGGGTGCGTTCATGAACTGGTCTGATTGGGTTCTTAAGGATGATCGCCGCGAAGAGCGGAACGATCTGGCGCGAGGTTTTGGTCAGAGTCGGAAAACATGGGATAGTTCTGGTTAACCTTGGCGCTTAAGGCAAAGTCATGAACGAACTTCCCGGTCAGATTACTTCCATAGCCTCTGTCATCCAGCTCGCGATCGCCCCGGTTTTCCTGCTGGGCGGCGTCGGCACGATACTCGGTTTGATGAACAATCGCCTGATGCGGGTCATCGACCGTTTTTATATTCTGGAACGTACCCTTACCGGAGAGGTTTCACCGGAATATCGCGAGCGCGCCGAGGCCACGATCATTTCGCTGGCACGCCGCTCCCGTCTGATTCACTGGGCAATCAAGCTAGGCACCTTATGCATCCTGCTGGTATGCCTGGTCATCGTCATTCTCTTCATCGGCGCCGAACTGCGCATCGAACTGCCCCACACAATTGCCAGCCTGTTCGTCACCGCGATGGTGGCGCTGATTGCCTCCCTCGTGTGCCTCCTGCGGGAAATCAACCTATCGACCAACACCATCGAAAACCTTGACTACTCGACCTCGGCGCTGATTGTCAGGCGCTGAATTCCCGGCAAACCGGACAAGATTCGCCAGCGCGTGCTTACCGTCTGGACAACTCGCGGAAACTGCTGGGCAAGCCAAGCAACAGGCGGCCGAATTCATCGAGCAGGGCCTGGTCGACTGCCTCCGGCCTGACGGTATGAGTCGCGCCGCCCAAGCGCTCGAGATTGCGCGATTCGAGAACCAGCACACCGTTGTTGAAATCCGCCCGCCAGCGGGCACTGACGCTGAACTGGCCGCTGATCTCGAACTCGGCCCGCTCGACGAAACTGCGCTTGTTCTTGAATTCCTTGCAGGAAAATTGCAGGCCGTAATCGAACAGCGCCGTGCGCAGGCGCTCGACCCCCGCGCCTTCCCGCGCGACCAGAAACTTGAGCGGCGAAACAAGCTGGTAGGCCAGGGTCACCAGTTCGACCATCGCCCCGGCGCTCTGCGATTGCGTCCGGTAATCGGCAAATCCCTCCTGCCAGACGAGTCCGCTGAACATCACGTCGCCGGCGGCCGCATACTCGCGCTCGACGGCGGGCTTGATGATGTTGAGCTGCTGCACGAGATCGTGCAGGAAGAAAAACAGATTCTTCAGCGCTTGTTCCAGCGCGATGTTACTCGCCGAACGCTCGGCCATTTCGCTGTGCAGTTCGCGCTGCCGGCGCTCGGCCTGATTCCGCAGCTGGCCGAGCAAGTTGCTGCCCTCGGCGCCCCGCTGCGGATAGCGTCGGGCATCGCCGCCTTTTCCTGCATGGTCGAATTGGTGAACCGTGCCGGTCGGGACGATCTCGGGAAAAACCAGCGACGCATCGCTCATGCCGCCGTGCATGCTGGCCATCTGCTCGCGGCGCGCCTGGCGCTCCATCTCATTGAGGTCGAAGGCATCGATATCGGCGACCAGCGCCGCTTCGAGCGCCTCGATATCGTCGGCCTTTGGGGTATGGCGGTCGCGCTTGGCGCGAATGGCATCGAGAATCGGGCTCGACTCGCCGGTTTTTTCGTCAGTGTTCATCGCATGGGCATAGTTCGGCGAAAGATAAGCAATAGTGAAGCGAAAAAACCGCAAAAGCAAGGATTACGCGCTTCTCGTCTCTGCAGCGCCACCGCCCTCACTCGACGACCTGATCGAACCACGCATCCAGTGTCGCTGCCACGCGTTGCCATTCCTTTTCGTGAGTCACCGCGTGGCCCATGTCGCGGAAGATATGGACCGGCAAACGGTAGCTGTGGCCAGTCGATTCAATGAGGAAGGCCGGCACCAGGGCATCATGTTCGGCCCCGAGAATAAGCATCGGCGGGCGATGCATCGCGTGCAGCCTGGGCAGGCTGAACATCGACATATCCCATAAGGCCCGGTGCGATTCGCGTTGCATCCGGTGCGTCCACAGCGCAAGCATCGCTGCGTCGACCTCGCCGACGAACAGGGCTTCGCGCAGAGTGCGGCTATCGGCATGGTCACCGTTCAGAACGCTATTGATGTCCATGAACAAGTGCGGCTTGTTGAACAGCAGATGGAACTGGGCGGCGATCAGCCCTTGCGGCGGCACCGAACAGAGCAGCACGACGGCCGGTACGGGGTGACGTTCGAGGTATTTCTGGATGACGAAACCGCCCATCGAGTGACCGATCAGGATCGGCTTCTCGTCCAGTGAATCTACGACCAGCGCGACATCGTCGACATAATCGGCGATCGAATGCCAGTTGATGTGCTCGCCCCCGTTGCTGCCGCCATGGCCGCGCAGGGAAAGCGCATGACAGGGATAGCCCGCCGCGGCCAGGAATGGCATGAAGGTGTCGGTCCACATCCAGCCGGCGGCGAAGGCGCCGTGAACAAAGAGCAGTGGTGGGCGCCCGGTCGGCGCTGCCGGCAGGCAAGAGAAAACCTCGATACCATTGATCTTGTTGATCTTTAACATTGCCGCTCAATTTTCGGGGGAAGCATGCTTAAATGCGCAATTCTCGAGGGTAGCGCAAGTCGACATGTTGAAGTGGATCCTGACCCTGGTGATCGCCATCTTTCTGCTCGGCATCATCGCCCCGCACGCTGCGCGCTTCATCCGTTTCGGTCAGCTACCGGGCGACATCAGCTTCCGTTATCGCGGCCGAACCTACTATCTGCCGTTTACGACGACGATTATCTTTTCAGCGCTGCTGATGCTGCTCGCGCGCCTGATCTAGCAGGGCCTTGACAGCGGCGACGCGTTCCGCGCGAATGCGTTCGGGAATGCTTGCCTTGTCGGTACAGGCTGCGGCGATGGCGCCGGCATCGACTTTCTGCACCACATCGAGCACGGCCAGCAGCAGGCGCGGACTATCGTAGGAACGGTCGGCCCAGCCCAGCCGTCCCTTGAAATCGCACTGGCAGGCCTGCAGCAACTGGGTGAAGCGCTCCGGGCGGCGCAGCGCGTCGGCCCGTTCGAGCAGGGTGACCAACGTCGCCGGGCGCAGTTCGGCGGCACGGTGGATGTCGCCGTGGTAGCGCGCGGCGAGCAGGGACAGATCGCGGCAGTCGTTGGGCACGCGCAGGCGGTCGCAGAGCGCCGTCGCCAGCTTTACGCTGCGCGCTTCATGGCCATGATGGCGCGGCAGGATATCGGCCGGTGTCGTCGCCTTGCCAAGGTCGTGGGTCAGCGCGGCGAAGCGGACCGGCAACGCGAAAGCATGGCGCGCCGCCTCGTCGATCACCATCAGGGTATGCACGCCGGTATCGATCTCCGGGTGGTAGTCCGCGCGCTGCGCCACGCCGAACAACGCGTCGACTTCAGGCAGCAAGCTGGCCAACGCGCCGCACTCGCGCAGCACCGCGAACATGCGCGAGGGCTGTGCTTCCATCAGCCCCTTGGCCAGTTCCTGCCAGACGCGCTCGGCGACCAGATGGTCGACTTCGCCGCTCGCCACCATGTCACGCATCAGCGCCAGCGTTTCCGGGGCCACCGAAAAATCGGCAAAGCGGGCGGCAAAACGGGCAAGACGCAGGATGCGAACCGGGTCTTCGGCAAAGGCCGGACCGACATGACGCAGGATTTTGGCCGAAATATCGCGTTGACCGTGGAAGGGGTCGACCAATGTGCCGTCTGCGGCGCGTGCCATCGCGTTGATGGTCAGGTCGCGGCGTGCCAGATCCTCTTCCAGCGTGACATCGGGTGCCGCATGAAAGCTGAAGCCATGGTAGCCGGGGCCGGTCTTGCGCTCGGTGCGGGCAAGCGCATATTCCTCCTGCGTTTCGGGATGGAGAAAAACCGGAAAGTCCTTGCCGACCGGGCGAAAGCCCTGGTTCAGCAGGTCCTGCGGACTGGCGCCGACGACCACATGATCGCGGTCGGCATTGGCCCGTCCGAGCAGTTCATCGCGCACCGCGCCGCCGACGATGTAGGTCTTCATCGGCCGCTGTGCAGACTACCTTCCGGCCCGGTAACGGAAGCCGTCGAGCTTGCCCTTCGGTGTCTTGTGGGCGATGTAGGTCGGGGCGACCGCTTCCAGCGGGGTCGGCTTCCAGTTGGGCGGCAGCTTGCAGTTGCCATCGCAGACGTTGTCAACCTGCATCGAGCGCAGGTTGTCCGGCGACATCAGCGGATTCGGCGCCAGCCACATCAGTCCGGCCTGAAGATAGGCCAGTCCTTCGGGAAGCGGAATCACCCTGGTCGTGCTGCCGACCAGTTTCGCGGTGTAATCGACCAGTTCGCGCAGCGTATAGACCGTCGGGCCGACCAGATCGTAAACCTGGCCGAAGGTCGACGCATCGCCAAGGCAGTCGACAAAGGCATCGGCGACATCGGCTGCCCAGACCGGCTGGAAGCGTGCATGACCGAAACCAAGCGGGAAGAACGGCAGTTTGCGCAACACGCCGGCGAACATCGTCAGGAAGGAATCGCCAAGACCAAAGATGACCGACGGGCGGAACACGGTCACCTCGAGGTCACCCTGCGCCGCCATCACGATCGCCTCGCCATCGCCCTTGGAACAGAGATACTCCGACGGCCCCCTGGAATTGGCGCCGAGCGCACTCATATGCACCAACCGACGGACGCCGGCCTTCTTGCAGGCGGCGACGATCTTCCTCGGCAGTTCGACGTGCGCTGCCGCAAAATCCTTGCTGTACGGCAACTCGACATCACGGCTGTGCAGGATGCCGACCAGGTTGATGACTGCATCCTGACCACGCACCAGCTCGTCCAGAACACCTTCCGCGTTGATATTGACTTCCGGCATCAGCACGTTGGGCTGGATGATCAGCGCCTTGGTCCGTTCGCGGCGGCGCGTCGGCACGGTCACTTCGATGCCGCGCTGCGACAGGCGATTGACGATGTAGGTACCGACGTAACCGCTACCCCCCAGCAGCAATACTTTCTTGATATCCATCTGATGCCCCGGAATTGACGCTATAAAGTCGCGATTTTAAGGCAAATCGCTCAACTCGGGCGCACTTGTGCTGCTTCCGGGGTTCGCTTCAATGCCTGTTCGGCCGCTGCATTGAACAGCGAAACCCGCGACTCGACGCGGGCCTTGCCTGCCTTGAGCTGGCTGTCGAGGAGCGCCGGGTGCAGCAGTACTGCGAACTCCCAGTCCGGGTTGGCGAACAGCAGTTTGCCGCTTTCCCTGTTGATATTGC
>CAZGPO010000034.1:13133-14554 GCA_964527745.1 uncultured Dechloromonas sp. | reverse complement strand
AGGCCAAGGGTGAAGCGGTACTTCAGCCGGGCGGCCTGCACGTGATGATGATCGATCTCAAGGCGCCGATGAAGGAGGGGGATTCGGTGCCGATCACGCTGACCTTTGACGACGGCAGCAGCAAGCAGGTCGATGCCAAGGTGGTCAAGCCGAGTGCAGCGCCGATGAAGATGGAACACAAGCACTGATTTTCGGGTATTTTTTTCCGTCGACCGCAACGCTCGGGATTGCCGCCTGAGCGCTGCTGGTGCGGTCGACGTTTAATGGAAGCTTGCAGCGAAGTCGGGTTTTTGCGCTGCGCCGTGAATTCGCTCACGGATGGTTTCGGCTGGCGGCGGCATCATGCGTTCAACGACTCAACCCGAGGTCACGAACCATGACAAATTCCACCAGAAAATTGAATTCTTCATCTTCCGGAGCCTATCCGGGCAGCAATGCTCATGATCGCGCCGACGAACGCAACGGTGCTGGATTTGTTTTGCGCGATACGCTGAGCGACACCAAGGTCCGTGAAGTGAGCTTCGCCGAGTTCCTTGCCGAACTCAAGAAGAACGGCAAGCAAGCGCCCTGATCATTCAGGGATTTTGTCGGCACACTTCCCTCTTTTTTATTGCGCAGTAAAGCAGGCGACCCCGGACTCAGGTCCGGACCGGTCGCTTCGATAGCTTGCGCTGCAAAGTGCGGCGGTGCATTTTGAGGGCGCGGGCGGTGGCCGAGATATTGCCTTCGTTTTCATTGAGCACGCGCTGGATATGTTCCCATTCGAGGCGATCGACGGAAAGTGGCTCATCCGGCGCGATCAGGTCGTGATCGGATTCGTCATCGTTTTCGAAGGCGGCCAGAATGGCCTCGATCTCGACTGGCTTGGCGAGATATTGCACGGCGCCCAGTTTGATCGCGTCGACCGCCGTCGTAATGCTGGCGTAGCCGGTCAGCACGACAATGCGGCAGGCCGGGTTGATCGCCAGCAACTGCGGGATCAGCGCCAGTCCTGAACTGCCGTTCAGGTTGAGATCGAGCACGACACGGGACGGAGCGATTTCGTTGGCGACGGCGAGCGCCGTTTCGGGGTCGGCAGCGCCGCGTGCCGGGTGGCCGCGCCGTTCCAGCGTGCGCACCAGAACCGCATTGAAAATATCGTCGTCATCAATAATGAGGGTTGGCTCGGGCATCAGCTTCTCGTCTTCAGTTGGAGGCGGGCAAGGGCGCCGCCGGCGGGCGGGTTGAGCAGCAGCAGGCGGCCGCCGATCTGTTCGATCGCCGAGCGGGTCAGCATCAGGCCGATCCCGCTGCCATGCTCGTGTGCTGGAAATTCGACCTGGCCACCTTGTTGCAGCACGTTTTTTGGAAAACCGGGGCCATGGTCCTGGATGTCGATGACAATTTCGCCTGTTGCCCAGCTCACGCGAATGTCGATCGGT
>CAZGPO010000034.1:0-13123 GCA_964527745.1 uncultured Dechloromonas sp. | reverse complement strand
AGCGCCGAGGCGCTGGCTGCATTGTTCAGCAGGTTGAGAATTGCTTGTTCCAGGCGTGGATCGGCGATCACGTTCGGTGCCGGTTGGGCGCCAATTGTTTCGAGCTGACTTTGCGCCTGTGGGCGCAAGGCATGCCAGCGCTGGCGGAGTTCATCGAGCCAGCGGTCGACCGGCTGGGTGCCGGGATTTTCGAGGCGTTCGGCGCCGGCCCGCCGCGACAGCCCGGTGATAATTTCCTTGCAGGCAACGATTTGCTGGCGGAGCAGATTGATGTCCTGGCGCGCGGCTTCCGGCATTTGCGGGTCGCGGACGAGTTCTCCGGCGAGCAGCGACATGGTGGCGAGCGGCGTGCCGAGTTCGTGCGCGGCACCGGCGGCGAGCGTGCCGATGGCGATGATCCGTTCGTCGCGCAACCCCTGTTCGCGGGCGGCGGCAAGTTCGGCATCGCGTTCGCGAATCAAGCGGGTCATGCGCACGATGAACCAGCCGATCATCAGCGCCGACACGGCGAAGGTCAACCACATGCCGAGCAGGTGAAGCCGGGTGGCCCGGGTCGCGTCGCTTAGCGGCAGCGGCACATAGAAGACCATCAGTGCCGAATAGGCGGCCACCGCCGCGAGGCCGACAGCAAGGACGCAGCGTGCCGGCAGGGTCAGCGCGGCAATCGCTACCGGCGGCAGAAGCAGCGAAACCAGCGGGTTGGTGGCGCCGCCGCTGAAGAAAACCAAAGCGCTCAGCGTGACGATATCGACCAGGATCTGGCTGAACAACTCGACCGGTGTCGCCGATTCGGCACGCCTGATTCGCCATTGCGCGACACCGTTGAAAAGTGCAGTGATGCCGATGATGGCGAGCAGCGGGGCGCTGGCCAGCGGGATGTCGAGGGTGTCCGGCACCAGCAGGGTTAGTCCGACCATCAGCGCCAGGGCCACCCAGCGGGCGCCGATCAGACGGCGCAGATTGGCCAGCTGGTTGCTGTCGTCGGTGGTGCAGGAAGTGAACGGCATGGGGCGGATTATGCGTGATTTGCGTCAAATTCCACGATTGCCGGACGTGCGACAATTCGCCGCATCGAACAGTGGAGTCGCCTGGAATGAAGCTGTACAGACATGTTGCCCCGTTTTTTGCCGCTGTTTTTGTGTCTGGCGCGGCCGTTGCGGTCGACCTCGAAAAAGGCAAGGAAATCAATGGCACCTGTGCTGCCTGCCATGGCGACCAGGGGGCCGGTGGCAAGAAAGGCGAATATCCGCGCCTGGCCGGTCAACGCGTCTCCTACCTGGCCAATCAGTTGAAAAATTTTCGTTCGCGGGCGCGGGTGAACATTCCGATGTTTCCGTATACCCAGGAACGCGAACTCTCCGACGAGGATATCAAGGATATTGCGGCCTACCTGGCCGGCATCGAACTTCCAGCCAGAATGCCGACCTACACCGGCAAGGAAGATGCGCTGACCAAACTGCTGATGGCCGAGCGGGTCATGATCATCCCGCGTGCCGAGGGCAATGTCGAACACGGCGAAGCGATCTACCAGAAGCAATGCGCGTCCTGTCACGGCAAGACCGGCAAAGGGCGCGGCATGTTTCCGATGCTCGTTGGGCAGTACACCAACTATCTTCAGCGGCAGGTTGATCTGTTCGTCAAGGGTGACCGTCCGCATGACCTGGAGGACAAGGGAGGGGTGCTGAATGGTCTCAAGGCGCAGGATGTCCAGGATGTACTCGCTTATCTCACAACGCTTCAGGAGTCTGCGGAATGAAATCACCTTTGGTTATTGCCGGTCTTGGCCTGCTGGTGCTGTCCGGCTTCTGGCCACATGCCCATGCCGCCGATGCCGGCGAAAGCATGCCCGATGCCCAGAAAGTTCGTTTTTGCGAACGGATCCGTGATTTCGCCAAAACCGCCTTCTACGAGCGCGAGCGGGGGCAGGCGATGAAGTTGTTTATCGAAGATGGCAGCGATAGTTTGCGCATCACCAATATCGTCATCAAACGCATTTACGCGGATCCGAAGATTTCCAGCGCCAATCAGGCCGAGCTTTTCGGGCGAAATACCTGCAACGAGATGCTGAAAACCCAGAACCCGCCGGAATAGTTTCGCTGGCATATTCCGGATTTCGCGCGACACCGCTAAACTGCCTCGATGAGCGAAATACTGATTACCCGCAAGCACCACCTGAGCGCGAAGAAGGCACGGGCTGCAGCCGAACTTGTCGCCGCCGACCTGCAACAGGAATACAACCTGAATTATGAGTGGGGCGAGGATGGCGCGCTGCATTTCGACCGCAGCGGACTGCACGGACGGCTGACGCTCGCCAAGGGCGAGGCCACCGTGCAGGTTCATCTGGGATTTCTGTTACGTCCGTTCAGAGGCAGTCTGGAACGGGAAATTCACGAATATTTCGACCAGCGTTTCGTCTAACCCTTGAGTTGCTTGATCAGGTCGACGTAAGCCTGTCTGGCGCCGTCGGCCGTCGTGCCCTGCAGGGCAGCCCAGGCATCGTACTTGGCGCGCCCGATCAGGTCGGTGAAGCCGGGACGCTTGCCGCTGACATCGCCCTCGGTCGCCTGCTTGAACAGTGAATAGATTTTCAGAAGCGTCTGGTTGTCGGGGCGGTTGGCCAGGGTTTTTGATTCGGCGACGGCGTTGTCGAAGGCGGCCTGCAGGTCACTCATGATCTCTCCTCGAATGGGTTCGCAAATTCGGTATTATAGGCACTCTGCCACTTTCCGGAGTTCGTAATGCCGTCACGCGAGCGGATTTCTCCCGTCGATACAGCCTGGCTGCGCATGGACAGTCCCAACAACCTGATGCAGATCATCGGTGTCATGCTGTTCGACGGAGAACTGGACCCGAAGCGCCTGAAGCAGACCATTGAGGAACGCATGCTGAGCCACCGGCGTTTTGTCCAGTGCGTCGTCGAGGATGACAGCGGTTACTGGTGGGAAGATGATGAGCAGTTTTCTATCGACAATCACCTGCATCGCGTGACACTACCGCATGCCGCCGGCAATGCCGAATTGCAGGATTATGTATCCGGGCTGGCTGCGGAGCCACTCAACCGGCAACGGCCGCTCTGGGAGTTTCACCTCGTCGATACTTCGCTCGGCGGGCAGGCGCTGGTCATGCGCATCCACCACTGCATTGCCGACGGCATCGCCCTGGTCGGGGTCGTCATGTCGATGACCGACGGGGCGCCCGGCAACACCACGCGCCGGGCACGCCCGACGAAACGCCGCGCGGAAGCGCACGAAGATGGCGACTCCTTCTGGGACATGCTGTGGCGCCCAATGGCCGAAGCCCTGCAAAATCCTGTACGCGCGTCGGCCAATCTGGTTGGCAAGTCTGTCGATCTGCTTTCCCATCCGACACAGATATCGCATTTCCTGCGACTCGGTAGCGACATTGCCACCGAAGTCGCCAAGCTGGCATTCATGGCCAACGACAGTCCGACCCGCTTCAAGGGTGTTCCCGGCACGAACAAGCGTTTTGCCTGGTCGGAGCGCTTGCCCCTGCCGGACATCAAGAGCGTCGGCAAGGTTCTCGGCTGCTCGGTCAATGATCTGCTGCTCTCTGCGGTTGCCGGTGCCCTACGCGACTATCTGGTCGACCAGGGGGATGAGGTCGACGGGGTCGAGGTGCGCGCCATGGTGCCGGTCAATCTGCGCCAGGCTGGCGATGAGGGCAAGCTCGGCAACCGCTTCGGTCTGGTGGCAATGGTGTTGCCGGTCGGTATCGAGAATCCGTTGGCCCGTCTTTATGCGACAAGGGCGCGGATGGAGGCTTTGAAGAATTCCTATCAGGCGCCCCTGACGCTGACCATCCTGGGTGCGGTCGGCGTGATGCCGAGGATTGTCCAGCAGCAGGTGCTCGAACTTCTGGCCAGCAAGGCGACTGCCGTCATGACCAATGTGCCGGGACCGACGAATGCCCTTTATCTGGCGGGTGCACGGATGACCCAGCCGCTGTTCTGGGTGCCGCAATCGGGCGATATCGGGATCGGTGTTTCGATCCTGTCCTACGATGGCGGCGTACAGATCGGCCTGATGACCGATGATCGCCTGGTTGCCGATCCGCAACGGATTGCCGACAACTTCGCCCGTGAATTCGAGAAGCTTCTGATGCTGGTGCTGATGGAGCCTTGGGAGCGCCTCGGCGATCCTTCGGCGGTCGAGGCTGCTTTGCTGGAAGAGGAGAGCCTGGCCGAGCCCAAAACCTGAATGAAGCCAGGAATGGGCGTGCCGTAACGGTCAGTCCATCTCTTCAATTGCTTTTTCGATATCGAGCTTCTCCATTGCATCGGCGGCTTCGCACTCAATCGCTTCGGCATAGAGTCGTTCGGCATCCTGGAGCCGCGAGCGGCCGAACAGCATGACGATTCCATCCGCGTATTCGGTACGGGCGATGGCGGAATCGGGGTTCAGTTCAAGGGCGGTGCGGAAATGTTTCTCGCCGGCATCTTTCTTGGCGCCGTAGGTCAACCCGCCAACCATGCTGCCGACCTTGTCGATGATTTCGGAGTGCCAGGTGCCCAGTGCAATATGCGCATCGGCATGCTTCGGCTCAAGCTTCAGAGCCTGATCAAGACTGTATTTGATCTTGCCGCCCAATCCCTGGGCCAGTGCCTTGCCAACCGAGATGCCCTGGCTGTAGCGGCCCAGCGCATAGGCGTGGATATACCAGGCATTGGCGTTCTTGGGGTCGGATTTCTGTAATTCGACACAGCGCTCGGCGATCTCCTCGAATATCGCCAGCCGCGCATCCTCGTCTTTTTCCAGATAATTGGCATAGATCATCGCTGCCTTGTTGGCTGCATTGATGCCTGAGGAGCCGTCCTTGAGGCCGGTTTCAAAGGCTTTGGCAAAATCGCCGGCATGGTAGGCGCGCCAGGCATCCTGTGCCACAGTGTCGGCAGGGAAAGGCTCGCAGTCACCGCGGTGCAGGCGCGCCCAGTTTTTCTTGAGCGCCGCGCCGGTGTAGATAAACGCCTTGTCGGCATATGGAAACTTGTTCCATGTGGATTTTCCCATTTGAGTCTCCTTTACTTGTTATCGACGTATTCGGCGGAAAGCTTTTCCAGCAGACTGCGAGCTTCGCCTTGCAGGTAGGGGGCGGTGAGCGACATTACCTGATAGACACCGCGACCGATGTCTGGGTCGATGCGCGGATGGCTGGCGTGCTCGAACGATAGCCAAAATGTTGCGACGACAGTCATGTTGGTAGCCAGCGCATGGATTTCCCCGGGCGTTGCGGTCAACACGCCGGAAGCCGCCAAACCCTGGCAGACCCGGGTGGCGGTGGCCTCCTTCTGTTTCAGGATGCGCTGAAAGTGCGTTTCGACCAGCCGGTTGCGGGTCAGCAGGTCGTTGATGTCGCGGTAGAAAAAACGGAAGCGCCAGATGGTTTCGAACAGCAGGTGCAGAAAAAGCCAGATGTCCTCCGGCCCGAGCAGTCTGGAGTTCGAGGTGGCGAAAACGCCTTCGATTTCCCTCTCGTAATCGCCGAATAGCGCATCGACGATCTCGTCCTTGTTATGGAAGTGATAGTAGAGATTGCCTGGACTGATGTCCATTTCATCGGCGATGACCGTCGTCGTGACGTTTGGCTCGCCAAAATCATTGAAGAGTTTCAGCGCGGTCTCAAGAATGCGCTCGCGGGTACGGCGCTTGGGCTTTCTCTCCATGCTGTTCTTCTCCGCAATTCGTTATAGAGAAAGCATACATCATGCGGGAGCTTGTTACTCAAGCAGGCAGCTAATCGGCTACGCGCCGGCCGGAAAAGCCACCATCCAGAACGTCGGATGCCCGGTCATCGCCGGGCATCTCGTTTATGCGCTGTTCATCCCTTCGGGCGTCGGGACGCCCATGGCGCTTACTTAGGCAGCAGTTGCTGCACCAAGAGCGGCATCAGCAGGCTGGTCGGCCTTGGCGGCGACACTTTTCGTCGCGGCCGGCTTCTTGGCCGGCGCTGCCTTGCGGGCAACAGCTTTGGTGGCAGCGGGTTTGCTCGGAACCGCCTTGGCGACCGGCTTTGCAGCAGCCCTGGCAGCAGGACGCGCCACCTTCTTGGCTGTTCCTTGACCAGTGTCGCCCAGTTTGTCGACTGCAGCCGCTAATTCGGCTACGCGCTTGGATAGCTTGTCGACTTCCTTCTTGGACGGCACGCCCAGACTGGTGAGGGCGCGCGCAACACGATCCTCGAAAACCTGCTCAAGGCGATCCCAAGTTCCGGTCGCCTTGCCGGTGACCTCTGCCATTTTGGCGTCAGCTACCTTGCGCACGTCGGCGATCTTGTCGTCAGCAGTCTTGCGCACGAAAGACATTTGCTGATCAGCAAGCTTGCGGGTCTTTTTCTGAATTGCTTCACCTTCCTTGACCAGCGCCTCGAAGACCTTGCTGCCTTCTTCTTGGGCCTTGGAGAATGCACCGAGTCCGGCCAGCCAGATTTGTTGGGCGGAATCCTTGACCGTCTTGGTCAATTGACCTTCGGGCAGCGATTTGAATTTTTTGACCATGATTCACTCCTTGGCTTGAATTTATGATGCAACCTGTTGGTCGCCGACAGGGTCAGTGTACGATAGCCAATTAGTGGACGCACACTAAAGCGCTAGGTAAGCTGTTCTAAAGCGTGGTTTCCGATAAAACGATCCGAGGAGAGGAAAGTGCAGTATTTCATTACCGGGGCAACAGGCTTCATTGGCAAGCGACTGGTCAAGAAGATTCTCGAACGTGAAGACAGCAACGTCTTCTTCCTGATTCGCGAGTCGGAAAAGGACGCGCTCGAGCACATTTACGAATATTGGGATTGCGACCGCAGCCGGGTAACCCCGGTGGTCGGCGATCTGACTGAGCCGTTGCTTGGGGTTTCAGCCGGCGACCGCAAGAAAATCGGCAAGAAGACTGCGCACTTCTTCCATCTGGCGGCGATCTACGATCTGAAGGCCGATGCCGAGAGCCAGCTCAAGGTCAATGTCGAAGGCACCCGAAATACCGTCCGCTTTGCCGAGGCGATCGGCGCCAAGCGTTTTCACCTGTTCAGTTCGATCGCCTCGGCCGGCCTTTTCGAAGGCCTTTTCCGCGAAGATATGTTCGAAGAGGCGGAAGGGCTTGAGCACCCGTATTTCAGGACCAAGCATGATTCGGAAGGGATTGTGCGCCGCGAATGCAGCATTCCCTGGCGCATTTTCCGGCCCGCGCTCGTTGTCGGCGATTCGCGCACCGGTGAGATGGACAAGATCGATGGTCCGTATTACTTCTTCAAACTGATTCAGAAACTACGCAAGGCGCTGCCGTCCTGGATGCCGACGATCGGTATCGAAGGTGGACGGATCAACGTGGTTCCGGTCGATTTCATCGTCAATGCCGTCGACCACATCGCTCACATCAAGGGCGAGGATGGCAAGTGTTTCCATCTGGTCGATCCGACCCCGATGCGTGTCGGCGATCTGCTCAACACCTTTGCCCGTGCCGCCCACGCACCCGAGATGTCGATGCGGATCAACGCCGCGCTGTTCAGTTTCATCCCCTACCACATGCGCAAGGGCCTGATGGCGCTGACGCCGGTAAGGCGTATCCGTAATGCCGTGATGAAGGACCTTGGCCTGCCCGAGGACATGTTCCGCTTCGTCAATTATCCGACCCGCTTCGACTGCCGTGAAACTACCCGCGTGCTCAAGGGAACAGGTATCGCGGTGCCGCCCCTCGACACTTATGCCTGGCGCCTGTGGGATTACTGGGAGCGCCATCTCGATCCCGACCTCTTCATCGACCGCAGCCTCAAGGGCCAGGTCGGTGGGAGAGTTGTCGTGGTTACTGGCGCGTCGTCGGGAATCGGCAAGGCGACCGCCTGGAAGCTGGCCGAAGCCGGTGCCACGGTCATTACCATTGCCCGCAACAAGGAGCAACTGGACGAGGTGGTAGCCGAATTCGACGCGGCCGGACTCAAGTTGCATGCCTATGTCGGCGATCTCGCCGACATGGCATCGGCCGAGACGGTGACGCAGCTGATTCTTGCGGAGCATGGCGCTGTTGATGTCCTGATCAACAATGCCGGCCGTTCGATCCGCCGCGCCATCGAGAATTCCTTCGAGCGCTTCCACGATTTCGAGCGCACCATGCAACTGAATTACTTCGGCGCTCTGAAGATCAGCATGGGTGTGTTGCCGAAAATGATCGAGCAGAAGCGCGGGCATATCATCAACATTTCGTCGATCGGCGTGTTGACCAATGCCCCCCGGTTCTCGGCCTATGTCGCGTCGAAATCGGCGCTCGATGCGTGGACCCGTTGCGCGGCTTCCGAGTTTGCCGATCGTGGCATCCACTTCACGACCATCAACATGCCGCTGGTCAAGACGCCGATGATCGCTCCGACCAAACTCTATGATCAGGTGCCGACCCTGACGCCGGACGAGGCAGCGGCGCTGATCTGCGATGCGGTGATCCACAAGCAGATGCGCGTGGCTACCCGCATGGGTATTGCCGGCCAGGTTCTGCATGCGGTCGTGCCGCGTGTCGCCCAGATCATCATGAACACGGCCTTCCGCATGTTCCCGGATTCGGATGCCGCCAAAAAGGATCCTGCGGCGTTGCCCAGCGCGCCAACGGCCGATCAGGTGGCCTTCCAGCAATTCATGCGGGGTATCCATTTCTGATGGCGACGCATCTGAAAGCAGGGGATCCGGCGCCGGAATTCTCGGGGTCGTCAACCGATGGCAAATTGTTGCGGTCGACGGATTTTCGCGGGCAAAAACTGGTCCTGTATTTCTATCCGATGGACGATACGCCCGGGTGCACCAAGCAGGCGTGCAGCCTGCGAGATGCGAATGCCGAAATTGCCGCCAAGGGGGCGGCGATCCTCGGTGTTTCGGCACAGGGAACGGAATCTCACCAGCGCTTCACGGAAAAATTCAGCCTCAATTTTCCGCTGCTCGCCGATACCGACCTGACGGTGGCCAAGGCTTACGGTGTTGCCGGTTCCGGCCTCAGCGGGTTGCTGCGTAGCGTGGTCAAGGTCAGCGAACGGGTGACCTTCGTCATCGACGAGAAGGGTGTGATCAGTCATGTGATCGATGACCCGAACTGCGCCGATCACGGTGCCGAGGTTCTGGCAGTTCTTTAAGTTAGGCGCAGGCGGCCAGCACTTCCCGGGCTGTGCGCCGGGAAAACAGCGTTGCCAGGTGGCCGATCCCTGCGAGTTCGACATCCTGCGCGCCGAGCAGGCGCTGGTTGTCCTGGGGCATGACGTAGTTGTCGTGCGGGGTGCGGAGCGAAACCGTTGGCACCAAAACCTCTTCCGCGGCAAGGTCGTTGAGCCATTGGGAACCCGGTTCCATCTCGCGGGCGTTCTTGCCGATTCCGATACGCGCCAGTTCCGATCCCGAATGCGGCGACGCAATCGTGATCAAACGTGCGACACGCTCACGGCCATGACGCGCCAGATAGGAGCGGCAGACCAGTCCGCCCATGCTGTGGGCCACCAGAATGACCTGGTCGGCGCCGGTCGCCCGGCAGACCTCGTCGACGCGCTGCGCGAGTTGCGGAACCAGCTTGCCGATGCTGGTGTAGGGCGGTGCCAGGCTGACCGTCGCGACGACATGTCCTGCGGCCTCGAACCGACGCCGCAGGAACCACCAGACGCCACGACTGCAACCATAGCCATGCACGAGGAGCAGTGGCTGCTTTTCCGGACGAATTCGGTCGCTACCCATCCACAAGCGCTCGAAGGGCTGGATGAAAACGAAGGCCAGCAGAAATGCCAGGTATTCGCCGGTAATCATGCGAAATGACTCGCCAATCGTTAGGCGACGGGCAGGCGACGGGTAGGCACTGGCGAACACCCAGGTCATGGCGCTAATACCTGCGCGCAGGCTGAAGATCGCGCCGCAGGCAGCAAGCACAGACACACCCCAAGAGGTGTCCAGAAAACGATGGGCCAGCAAGCTGTAAATGCTCAGTTCGGCGGAAAGCCAGATCAGCAGTGCAATCGGTACCATGGGGTAGTGCTTATAGAATTGCTGGTCGCGGCTTGCCGCTTAGTTCCGCAGCAAGCAGTGAAGCGTTGCGTGCCACCAGACCGTAGATAGAGAGTTGCGGATTGGCACCGATGCTGGTCGGGAAGAGCGAGCCATCGTGGATCGACAGATTTTCGATCTGGAAGTGACGACCTTCGTCGTTGACAGTACCTTTTTCAGGTGTGGCACCCATGGCGCAGCCGCCCATTACATGCGCGCTGACGACGCGACAGCGCAGCGGGGCGAGTGGCAGGCTGGCGATTCCCTGTTTCGCTTCGCGCCATGTCTTGTAACCGACGTCGGCTTCATGCACAGGTGCAACCCAGGTGGCGCCCGCGGCAAACTGGATCTCGGCCATTGTCAGCAAGGCGCGGCGCACTGCTTCCCATAGGGTTTCATTGAGCGGGTAATCGAGCAGCGGTGAACCATCGTCGCGCAGTTTGACCTGGCCCCCCTGGCTTGCGGGATTAAAGCCGTCGCGGATCAGTGCGAGGACGACCTGGCTGTTCGCGAATTCGCGCATCAGCCTGGCGTGCGACTCGCCCCAACCCTGCAGTGTGGTCGAGAAAAGAATCGGGTGCAGCGGCGCAACTTCCAGTTTGTAGCCCAAAGGACCGTCGATCGCCGTTTTTTTCAGGAAGTGATCCGAGTACACCGACTGCGGAGCACCGGCATAGGCTTTGATCGGTTTGGCGAAAAGCCCGGCTGAGATGACGGTCGGGTGCAGGAAGGTGCGTTTGCCGACGAGGCCGTGTGGGTCAGCGGCGTGGCTGCGCAGCAACAGGGCCGGCGAGTTGATCGCGCCGCCGGCGAGAACGAAATGGCGGGCGCGTAGTTTGATTTTGATTCCGCTCGGGTGCAGCCCGTCGGGTTTGAGGGCCAGCCCGTCAAGTGCCGAGACCTTGTTGCCGGCGAACTCGAATTTGTCGGCACGCAGCCGCGAAATCAGCGTTGCGCCGCGGGTCAGCGCTGCCGGAATCGTCGTCAGCAGCATCGATTGCTTGGCATTGGTCGGACAGCCGGTGCCGCAATAGCCAAGGTTCCAGCACTGCTTCACGTTGCGCGGAATGACTTCGGTTGGGATGCCGAGCCGCTTGGCACCGCGCGCCAGGGCGTCGTTATTTTCGTTCGGTGGCAAGGGCCACAGGCCGACATGTAGACGCTGTTCCATTGCCGCGAACCAGGGTGCCATCGCTTCGACGGAAAGGTTTTTGAGGCCATGCGCCGTTTGCCACCACTGCAGCGTCGGCGGCGGCGTGCGGAAGCTGCTGGTCCAGTTGACGGTGGTCGAGCCGCCGACACAGCGGCCCTGCAGAATTTTGATCGCCTTGTCGGCGGTCTGGCGCGACGCGGAATCCTGATAGAGCGACGGATAGGCTTCCGACTCGAGCATTTTGAAATCGCTTGTCGTCTTCAGCGGGCCTTCCTCGATGATAATGACGTCAAGCCCAGCCCCAGTAAGTAACTCGGCGCTGACACCGCCACCGGCGCCACTGCCGATGATGACGACATCGGCTTCGAATGTCTGGTCGGCGGCAAGTTCGGAGGCATCGATATACTTCCAGCCGGCGGCGAGTCCTTCACGGAATGAGTCGCGCATTATTCCACCTTTGGCGGGCCGGGATAGGCGATGGCCGTCCACGTATCGGGCCGGGCATACCAGGCAGCGAATATGAGATCACGCAGGGCGGCATACCCGGATTTCAAGAGGTCGAAACGGCTGTTGCGCCAGTTTTCGAGAAATTTTCCAATCGCTTCCGACGTCGCTTCGGGCCAGGGTGTCCAGACCCCGGCAACAAGCATGCGCGTCGGTGCAAAACTCAGCAGATCGAACAACTCGCCAATTTCCTTCTGGGTGGCGGGCGAGAGGCCGGCAATGGCATTCTCGATACCGGTAACGGTACGCATGATCAACGCGGAGCGCTCTTCATCCTTGACTGGCAACGCACCTTCAAGAACGACCGGAATCAGCGCGGCAAGCACCGCAGCTTGCCCCCCGTTTGCCGACGGGCGGCTGCAGGCGGCGACATTGAGCAACAGTGCACCGGCTGCTCCGGTCTTGAGAAATTCGCGACGCGTCGTCATGGTGACAATACTTCAAGCATCGATACATCCTGCCTGTGACTAACAGGTTCAGTGTAGTTTGCTCAACTGTACACAGCTAGGCAAAAGCTTCTAAACGACCATTTCCCGGTTGGTCATAATCGTGGCATGACCAGTCAGGAAGCAAGTGACCTTGATCGGGCTACCTGCTCGGCGGCTTTGGCTGCCTTTATAGCAGAGGTTGCCGATCTGCGCCGCAAGGCGGTTGCCGACCCGTTACTCGGGCGGCGCCGGCTGGTCTTGCGCGAATGGCAGGTTGCGAGACTGGCGCGAACGCATGCCGACTTGCTGGGCAGCCAGCGTTACGGCGAGGCAGCGACCTTTTTCCTGTCCGATCTCTACGGGCCGAAGGATTGTGGTGAACGCGACGCCGAACTTGAACGAATTTTGCCGATCATGACCGGTATGTTGCCGGTTTCCGGCCTGCGCACATTGTTGCTGGCGATCGAAGTTGATGCATTGTCGGAGCGGCTCGATATGGCGATGATAGGCGTGCTTGGCGTACAACTCGACGATCCAGGTTTCGATCATCGGGTTTATGCGGCGGCTTACCGCAAGGTTGGGGATCGTCCGGGGCGTGAAATGCAGATCCGGCTGATTGGCGAAACTGGTGAGGCGCTCGATGCCTTTGCTCACAAGCCTTTCGTCAGGATGGCCTTGAAAATGATGCACGGTCCGGCAAGGATGGCCGGTTTGGGCGAATTGCAGGCTTTCCTCGAGCGCGGTTTCGACGCATTCCGGACCATGCGCGATGCCGGCGAGTTTCTCGAACTGATCGTCAGCCGCGAGCGCACATATTCCGAGGCGCTCTTCGCCGGCGCCGATCCGCTCTGTTAATCCAACTGGCTGGCGGCGGCCAGCCATATGCAGCCGCCCTTGGTTTCCTTGTCGATTGCGGCCAGCAGGCGTTCATGTTCGGCCAGCTCTTCAATATCGGGGCGCCTGACTGAAAGCGCCTTGCGCGCGCTGCGCCGGGCGCTTAATAATGTTGATTTCCGCTTTGAGTCTGTTGAA
>CAZGPO010000033.1:0-15188 GCA_964527745.1 uncultured Dechloromonas sp. | reverse complement strand
GCGATCGAGGCGGACGACCTGCAACTGGCGCCGGACGAAATGGGCGGCGAGAACCCGGGGCGCGGCAGCGAGACGCTCGATGACTACCTGAACCGGCTCGAAAGGCAGGCAATTCTGGAGGCCTTGCAGAAAACCGAGGGCAACCGGACGGCGGCGGCGCGCCTGCTCGGCGTGACCTTCCGCTCGCTGCGCTACCGCCTGGAACGCCTGGGAATCGACTGATGCGCTGGCGCGGAGACGGCTGGCTCAAGGGCACGCGCTGGGTGTTCTCGCCCAATCAGGGCGAACGGCCTGCCGACAGCGTGGTTTCGCTGATCGTGCTGCATAGCATCAGCCTGCCGCCCGATGATTTCTCGGGCAACTGGATCGAGCGTTTTTTCCTCAACCGGCTTGACCCCGAGGCGCATCCCTATTTCGCGACCATCGCCGACCTGCGGGTTTCGGCGCATTTCCTGATTCGCCGCGATGGCCGGGTGATCCAGTTCGTCGCTTGTGATCGGCGTGCCTGGCATGCCGGGCAATCGGCCTGGCAGGGGCGGGAAAACTGCAACGACTACGCGGTCGGTATCGAACTGGAGGGCAGCGACAATCAGCCCTTCAGTGCGGCGCAATACGAAACCCTGTGGAAAGTGATCGACGCGCTACGGGCGCGCTATCCGGTCACGGCGATTGCCGGCCATTGCCATGTCGCGCCGGAGCGCAAGACCGACCCCGGGCTGTTCTTCGACTGGCCGGCGCTGGCCGGACGCTATCCGGCGTTAGGTCCGGCTTCCGAAGAAGCGACCTAGCCGCGCGACTGCTTCGGCCAGACGGTCGAGGTCGGTTGTATAGGCAAAGCGGATGTGTTTTTCCGGCGCGTTGGTGCCGAAGTCGATGCCCGGTGTCACCGCGACGCCAGCCTTTTCCAGCAGGTCGCGGGCGAGCGTGAAACTGTCGTCGGTCAGCGCGGAACAATCGCAATAAAGATAGAAGGCGCCTTCCGGGCGGGCGGTGACGCGCAAGCCGATGGCTTCCAGGGCGGGCGCCAGAAAATCGCGCCGCTGGCGAAACGCTGCCCGGCGTTCCTCAAGGAGGGCGATGGTTTCCGGCAGGAAGGCCGCGAGTGCGCCATGCTGGGCAGGCGTAGAGGGACAGAGCGTGAGGTTTTGCGCCAGTTTTTCGACATCGCGCACGTACGGCTCCGGGATGACCATCCAGCCGAGGCGCCAGCCGGTCATCTGGAAGTATTTCGAGAAACTGTTGATGACCCAGATATCGTCGCCAGCCGCGCAGGCAGACTGGGCATCCACCTCGTACGTCAAGCCGTGATAAATCTCGTCAACCAGGAAATGTCCGCCCTTCTCGCGGCAGACCTCGGCCAGGGCGCTGATTTCAGGCAGGGTGAGCAGGGTACCTGTGGGGTTGGCTGGCGAGGCAACAAGCAGGCCGGCCGTGGCGGTTTGCCAGAACTGGCGGAGCAAGGCCGGCGTTGGCTGGAAGTTGGTTTCGGGTCCGACCGGGATCTGTTGCGGTCGACCGCCAAAAGTACGCAAAATGTGCCGGTTGCACGGATAACCGGGATCGGCCAGCAGCCATTCGCTGTCCGGCTCGGCAAGGCAGGCGAAGGCCAGACTCAGGGCACCGGAGGCGCCATTGGTGACGGCGATGCGGTTGGCCGGGACGTCAACTCCATAGCGCTCGTGATAGAAGGCGCTGATCGCCGCGCGCAGTTCGGGCAGGCCGAGCGCCTGTGTGTATAGTGTTTTTCCCGCTTTTATCGCGTCGACCGCAGCGGTCGCAATTGGCGCCGGCGTCGGAAAGTCCGGTTCGCCAACTTCCATGTGAATGATGTTGCGGCCCTCGGCTTCGAGCTGGCGGGCGCGCGTCAGCAACTCGACGACGTGAAAGGGCGCGATCTCGGCAAGGCGGCTGGCAGGGCGGTACATGCGCTTCTCCAAACAAAAACGGCCACCCGCAGGTGGCCGTCGAATGATAGCCCAAGGCAGCTTATGCAGCGTCCTTGAAGATACCCATCTCGAACAGTTCGCGCTTGAGCACGAGTTCGCGTGGCATCTTTTCGCCCATCTTGTCGAACCATTCCTTGTGGCCGGCCAGTTCAGATTTCCAGGCATCCGCATCGATGCTGGTCAATGCGTCGAATTCAGCCTTGTCGATGTCGATCCCGGTCCAGTCGATGTCCTCGAACTTCGGCATCCAGCCGAGCACGGTTTCCTTGGCGCCGATGGTACCCTTGCAGCGCTGGACGATCCATTTCAGGACGCGCATGTTGTCGCCGAAACCCGGCCACATGAATTCGCCCTTTTCGTTCATGCGGAACCAGTTGACGCAGAAGATCTTCGGTGTCGCATCGACCGTCTTGCCCATCTTCAGCCAATGGTTGAAGTAGTCGCCCATGTGGTAGCCGCAGAAGGGCAGCATGGCGAACGGGTCGCGGCGGACGACACCCTGCTGGCCGAAGGCGGCGGCAGTCGTTTCGGAGCCGAGCGTGGCGGCCATGTAGACGCCGTAGTTCCAGTTGAAGGCCTGGTACACCAGCGGCACGGTGGTGGCGCGGCGGCCGCCGAAGATGAAGGCAGAAATCGGCACGCCGGCGGGGTCTTCCCAGGCCGGATCGATCGACGGACACTGGCTGGCCGGCGCGGTGAAGCGCGAGTTGGCGTGGGCAGCCTTCTTGCCGGCCTTGCCGTCTTCCGGCGTCCAGTCCTTGCCCTGCCAGTCGATCAGGTGGGCCGGGGCTTCCTTAGTCAGGCCCTCCCACCAGACATCGCCGTCGTCGGTCAGCGCGACATTGGTGAAAATGATGTTTTCCTTGAGCGAGGCCAGTGCATTGAAGTTGGTCTTCTCGGAAGTGCCGGGGGCGACGCCGAAGAAGCCGGCTTCCGGGTTGATGGCGTAGAAACGCTTGGTGCCATCCTGGTCGACGCGCGGCTTGATCCAGGCGATGTCGTCGCCGATGGTGGTGATCTTCCAGCCGTCGAGCGACTTGGGCGGAATCAGCATGGCGAAGTTGGTCTTGCCGCAGGCCGACGGGAAGGCAGCGGCAACGTAGCTCTTGTCACCTTCCGGCGACTCGACGCCGAGGATCAGCATGTGTTCGGCCAGCCAGCCTTGGTCGCGCGCCATGTTGGAGGCGATGCGCAGTGCGAGGCATTTCTTGCCGAGCAGCGCGTTGCCGCCGTAGCCGGAACCGTAGGACCAGATTTCACGGGTTTCCGGGTAATGCACGATGTACTTGACGGTCGGGTTGCACGGCCAGGCGACGTCCTTCTGGCCCGGTTCGAGCGGTGCGCCGACAGTGTGGATGCAGGGCACGAATTCGCCATCGCTGCCGAGTACGTCGAACACGGCCTTGCCCATGCGGGTCATCGTCCGCATGTTGGCTACGACATAAGGTGAGTCGGTGATTTCGAAGCCGATGTGAGCGATTGGCGAGCCGAGCGGACCCATGCTGAACGGGATTACATACATCGTGCGCCCCTTCATGGAACCCTTGAACAGGCCGTTCAGGGTCGCGCGCATCTTGGCAGGTTCTTCCCAGTTGTTGGTCGGGCCGGCGTCTTCCCTTTTTTCCGAGCAGATATAGGTGCGGTCTTCGACGCGCGCCACGTCGGACGGGTCGGAGAAGGCGAGATAAGAATTCTTGCGCTTGGCTTCGTTGAGTTTGATCAGCGTTCCGGCTTCTACCATTTCAGCGCACAAGCGGTCATACTCTTCCTGCGAGCCGTCGGCCCAGTAAATGTTCGCTGCCTGAGTCAGGTCGGCGATCTCGGCGACCCATTTTTTGAGGCCTTCGTGTTTGACGTAATCAGGGGCATTGAGCGGTGCTGTCATGGTGATCTCTCTCTAAGTGGCTGAAATAGATAGTTATCTCGCCAGTCGCCGGAAAATGCCGCCAAGACTCAAGGCGGCGAGCGACCGTCGGCTGAGAAATGAGTAATTATGCCTTAACTCAAGGTAAACATTTGCTTAACTACGTGTTTTCCGTGACTGGCAAGCCGGCGTGGATGCGCTATTATTTTTCGTAATACAGAGTTATTTTTCACGATATAAAACGGAGGTTAGTGATGGATCCCAGGCAACTTCGCGAAGCAGCCCTTTATTACCATCGCCATCCCAAGCCCGGCAAGATTGCGGTTACGCCGATCAAGCAACTGACCAACCAGTACGACCTGTCGATGGCCTACTCGCCCGGGGTTGCCTTCGCCTGCGAAGAAATCGTCGCCGATCCGCGAGAGTCCGGCACTCTGACATCACGCGGCAACCTGGTCGGGGTTGTCACCAACGGTACCGCGGTGCTCGGTCTGGGGGCGATCGGCCCGCTTGCGGCCAAGCCGGTGATGGAAGGCAAGGGTGTGCTGTTCAAGAAGTTCGCCAACATCGACGTCTTCGATCTCGAAATCGAGGAGCGCGACCCGGATAAACTGATCGACATCATCGCTTCGCTGGAGCCGACCTTCGGCGGCATCAATCTCGAAGACATCAAGGCACCGGAATGCTTCTACATCGAGAAGAAACTGCGCGAGCGGATGAAGATACCGGTCTTCCACGACGACCAGCACGGCACTGCGATCGTCGTCGGCGCCGCCATCCTGAATGGCCTGCATTTGATCGGCAAAGACCTGTCGACGGTCAAGGTCGTCACCTCGGGAGCGGGCGCTGCGGCGCTGGCCTGTCTCGATCTTCTGGTACTGCTTGGCGTGCCGGTCGCCAACATCTGGGTCACCGACATCAAGGGCGTGGTCTATGAAGGCCGTGTCGAGGAAATGGACGAGATCAAGGCGCGCTATGCCAAACCGACCGACGCCAGGACTCTCGCCGAAGTGATCGTCGATGCCGATGTCTTCCTCGGGCTGTCGGCGGGCGGCGTGCTGAAGCCGGAAATGGTCGCGACGATGGCGCCGCGCCCGGTGATCATGGCGCTGGCCAACCCGACCCCGGAAATTTCCCCGGAACTGGTCAAGAGCGTACGCGACGACGCCATCATCTGCACCGGCCGTTCGGACTACCCGAACCAGGTCAACAATGTGCTCTGCTTCCCGTTCATTTTTCGCGGCGCGCTCGATGTCGGCGCGACGACGATTACCGAGGAAATGAAGATGGCCGCCGTCCTGGCGATTGCCGAACTGGCGCGCGCCGAGCAGTCGGATATCGTCGCCTCGGCCTACGGCGAAAAAGTCTCCGGCTTCGGCCCCGAATACCTGATTCCCAAGCCCTTCGATCCGCGCCTCATCGTCAAGATCGCGCCCGCCGTTGCGCGGGCCGGAATGGACTCCGGCGTCGCCACGCGCCCGATTCAGGATTGGGATGCCTACCTGCAAGGCCTCAACGAATTCGTCTATCACTCTGGCCTGATCATGAAGCCGGTGTTTTCGCAGGCCCGTCTGGCGCCCAAGCGCATCGTTTTTGCCGAAGGCGAAGACGAACGCGTACTGCGCGCGGTGCAGGTCATTCGCGACGAAGGCATTGCCATGCCGGTGCTGATCGGTCGACCGACAGAAATCGACAAGCGGATCGAGGCGGCCGGCCTGCGCATTCGCGAAGGTATCGATTACGAGGTTGTCCATGCCGACGACTGCCATTTTTTCGACGCCCATTTCGAGGAATTCTGGAGCACCTATCATCGTCTCACGGAGCGCAAGGGCGTCTCGCCTGATTATGCGCGCCGCGAAGTGCGCCGCCGCGCGACGCTATACGGTGCGCTGATGGTTCATCTCGGCTACGCCGACGGCCTGATCTGCGGAACTTTCGGGCGCCACGGCGCGCATCGCCAGTACGTTCAGGACGTAATCGGCACCCGTAATGGGCTTGACCGCTATTACACGATGAACCTGCTGATGTTGCCCGAGCGCACGGTCTTTATTGCCGACACCTATATCAATTACGATCCGACAGCCGAGCAACTGGCCGACATGACCCTGATGGCGGCCGAGGAAATCCGCAATTTCGGCATGCAGCCCAAGGTCGCGCTGCTGTCACATTCGACCTTTGGAACTGGCAGCACGCCGACGGCGCTCAAGATGCGCGAAGTGCTGGCCATGCTCAATCAGCGCGCGCCCGAACTCGAGGTCGAAGGCGAAATGCACGGCGATGCCGCGCTCGACGAGGAAATTCGCCTGGCCACTTTCCCCAATTCGCGGCTCAAGGGGCAGGCTAATCTGCTGGTCATGCCGACGCTCGACGCCGCCAACATCTCGTTCAACCTGCTCAAGGTGGCAGCCGGCGACAATCTGACCATCGGCCCGATCCTGCTCGGCGCGGCACGTCCCGTCAATATCCTGACGCCGACGGCGACGGTGCGCCGCATCGTTAACATGACGGCGCTGACGGTCGTTGATGCCAGTTGAGTTAATTTATTAAGTTAATTGTCTATCTATCTATATTTATTGATTTTTGTTGATCTGCTGCTAAACTAGGATTGAATTGGCTTGGTGTTGACTTGGAATTGGCGGGGGACAGCAAATGAAACAAGGATTTAGCGTGGCGTTGCTCTTGGGGGCATTGCTTGGCTTGGGGTTCGCCACCCCGGGGAGTGCTGCGAGCGACGGAAAAAAATCACATCAGGTCGAGAAGAAGCCGGAAGCGAAGCGGACTGCAGCCAAGAAGACGAGCGGCAAAACGGCTGCGAAATCTGGAAAATCAGGCGTCACCAAGTCAGCCAGGTCCGCAGCGAAAAAATCTTCAAAGCATGCCAGCGCAGGTTCGGCTAAGTCGATCAAGTCAGTACGCAAGCTGAGCATGGCTGACGTCGACCCGTCCCACCTTGCGCTTTACTCCGCGTCCGCCCTGGTCATCGATCAGGAAACCGGCGCGGTCCTGATCGAGAAGCAGCCCACCGAAGTGGTGCCGATCGCCTCAATTTCCAAACTGATGACGGCGATGGTCGTTCTCGATGCCAAGCTCGACATGAACGAGGTCATCGAGATTGGCGACGACGATGTCGACCGCCAAAAGGGAACCCGTTCAAGGCTGCCGGTAGGCGCCACGATGACGCGCCAGACGGCGATGTTGCTGGCCCTGATGTCCTCGGAAAATCGGGCTGCACATTCGCTGGGTCGCCACTATCCGGGCGGCATGCCAGCCTTCGTCAAGGCGATGAACGAAAAGGCGCGCGCCCTGGATATGAAGCATTCGAGCTTCGAGGAGCCGACCGGATTGTCGAGCAACAATGTGTCGACGGCGCGCGACTTGGCGCGCATGGTGGCGGCTGCGGCCCGCTATCCGGAGATTCGCCAGTTCTCGACGACCGAGGAAGCGAAGGTCGATCTGAACGGCCACATCCGCGAGTTCCGCAACACCAATGCGCTGGTGCGCAGCGACAACTGGGAAATCGGTGTTTCCAAGACCGGCTATATTTCCGAAGCAGGGCGTTGTCTGGTCATGCAGGCACGCCTGGCCGACAAGCCGGTCGTCATCGTCCTGCTCGATTCGACGGGCAAGATGACGCGGGTCGGCGATGCCAACCGGATCAAGCGCTGGATGGAAAGCGCCAGCTTGGCGGCAGATCGTCGTCCAGTCTGATTGAAGTTGATTCTGGATCGAAGGGCTGCCGCGGCGCAGCCCTATTTTTTTTCGCCGGTATAGCCCAAGGCGCGCGAGACTGCCGCAGCAGTCTTTCTGACCTGTGCCGCCCAGTCCGGATCGTGGCGGTCAGCCGGTGCGGAAACCGAGAGCGCGGCGACGACATGGCCTTCTTCGTCGTGAATCGGTGCGGCAACGCATTTGAGGCCGCTTTCCGCCTCTTCGTCGTCGTAGGCGATGCCGTGCCGGCGCACCTTGTCGAGTTCCTTTTCCAGTGCCGCCAGCGTTGTCAGCGAGCGTGGCGTCTTGCCGGGCAGGCCGGTGCGCCGCGCGTAGTCGCGCACCTGTTGCGGCGAGTCGGCGGCCAGAAACAACTTGCCGAGCGACGTCAGATGCAGCGGGGCGCGGCCGCCGACCAGATAGACGACGCGCACCAGCGCACGTCCCGACGAAGTGCGTTCTATGTAAACGATTTCGTCGTCGTGGCGGGCGCCGAGATTGATCGCTTCGCCGATGGTTTCGTGCAGCGCCTGCATGAAGGGCAGCGCGACTTCGCGGACACTGATCCGCGATTTGACGATGTTGCCGAGTTCGAGCAGGCGGATGCCGAGGCGATAGGTGCCGGCGTCCTGGCGCTCGACGAAGCGCGCCGTGGTCATCGCCGCGAGAATCCGGTGGGCGGTCGACGGGTGCAGTCCGGTGACGCTGGCCAGGTACTTGAGGCTGGCGGCGTCCGGAGATTCGGCAAGGGCATCGAGGAGCGCCATCATGCGCTCGATGACCTGGATCGAGCCCGGCGCTTTGGCGGACCCGCGGGCAGCTTCGGACAACTGGATTCCTTTATTGGCGTGGTTTGAGTAGCATTAGCCACTTTCCTTCTTGTGCGCCGCAATATTAGCATGCGCTTGGCGTTATTCGTTACCTGCCTGGTTGATCTGATGCGTCCGGAAGTCGGCTTCGCCAGCCTGCGCCTGCTCGAAGGTGCCGGGTGCGACGTGGTCGTGCCGCCGGGTCAGACCTGTTGCGGTCAACCGGCATTTGGCGCCGGAAATCGTGTGCTGGCGACAGATCTCGCGCGCCAGGCGATAGCCCAGCTCGAAGACTACGAATACGTGGTGATTCCTTCGGGCTCATGCACCGACCAGATCCGCAATGTCTATCCGCAACTGCTGGCCGATGACCCGATTTGGGCGGCACGGGCGCAAGCGCTCGCCGCGCGCAGTTACGAGTTGAGCTGCTTTCTGGTCGAGGTGCTGAAGCTGGAGCAGGTACCCGGCGCGCTTGCCGGCAGCGTGACCTATCACGACTCGTGCAAGGGCCTGCGCGGGCTCGGCATCAAGGCGCAACCGCGGAATCTGCTGGCCAGCATGCGCGGGATGACGCTGAGCGAGATGCCGGATTGCGAGGAATGCTGCGGCTTCGGCGGTGCCTTTGCCGTGCGTTTCGGCGAGGTGTCGACCGCCATCGTCGATCGCAAGTGCGAATCGATTGCGGCGGCCGGCGCCGATGCCGTGGTCGGCGCGGATCTCGGTTGCCTGCTCAATATCGAAGGACGTTTGCGGCGGCGCGGCGATCAGCGCACGCAGGTCCTGCATCTGGCCGAAGTGCTGGCCGGGACCTTGCCGAAGTGAGCGCGGCCGGCCATTCGCAGGCGATGTTTTTTCAGGCGCGGGCGACGGCGCAGGTGCGCAACAAGGATTTGCAGAAGGCACTGGAGAAGGCCAAACCGCTGTTCGTCGGCAAGCGTGCCAAGGGCATCGCCGCGCTGGCCGACGATGGTCTGGATTTCGCGCAACTGCGCGCGGCCTGTACGGAGATACGCCGGCGCGTCGTCGATGACCTCGATGTCTGGCTGGAAATATTCGAGGAGCGCGCGCGTGCCAGCGGCGCAGAAGTCCTGTGGGCGCGCGACGGCGATGAAATCTGCCGCCATGTGATCGACATTGCCCGGCGCAATGGCGTCAGCAAGGCGGTCAAGTCGAAGTCGATGCTTTCCGAGGAGGCGCAGCTCAACGAAGCGCTGAGCGCGGCCGGCATCGAGCCGGTCGAGACCGATCTCGGCGAATATATCGTGCAACTGGCCGGTGAGACGCCGTCGCACATCATCGCGCCGGCGGTGCACAAGACTCTGGCCGAAGTCGAGGCGCTGTTCGCCGAACGCCACGGGCGAGCGCTGCAGGAACGCACTTCGGTCGACATCCCGCTGCTGACGGCCGAAGCGCGCGCCGTGCTGCGCCAGCATTTCCTGTCCGCTGAAATGGGCATCTCCGGTGCCAATTTTCTGATCGCCGAAAGCGGTTCGGCGGCGCTGGTCACCAACGAGGGCAATGGCCGCATGGTGACGACGCTGCCCAAGGTGCATGTGGTGATTACCGGGATCGAGAAGATCGTCCCGACCCTCGAGGATTTCGCGACCCTGATGCGCCTGCTGCCGCGTTCGGCGACCGGGCAGAGCATTTCCAACTATGTTTCGCTGTTGACCGGAACGCGCGGCGTCGATGAAACGGAAGGGCCGGAAAAGACGGTTTTCATCCTGGTCGACAACGGGCGGGCGGCGCTTGCCGGTTCCGACTTTGCCGACATGCTGCGCTGCATTCGTTGCGGCGCCTGCATGAACCATTGCCCGGTCTATTTTTCGCTCGGCGGGCACGCCTACGGCTGGGTTTACCCGGGGCCGATGGGTGCGGTGCTGACGCCGCTGTACACCGGCATCGAAAATGCGCTGGATCTGCCGCACGCGTCCACCGGCTGCAACCAGTGCGGTGCGGTGTGCCCGGTCAATATTCCGTTGCCGTCGCTAATGCATCGTCTGCGCGAAATCCAGAACGAGCGCGCGCTGCGACCCCTTTCCGAACGCATCGCCCTGCGCGCCTGGGGCTGGCTGGCGCAGCACCCGGGAATGTACCGCTGGCTGACCCGGCGCGTCGCGCGCTATTTGCGCTGGCTGGCCGACGACAGCGGGCGCATCCGCGTCCTTGGTCTGGCGCCGGGCTGGACCGCTGGCCGGGATTTGCCGGCGCCGCCGGGCAAGACTTTTCATGAACTTTACGCAGCAAGAAAGAGAGCCTGAACATGGAATTTGCACCCGAAGGCCCCAAGGCCATCCCCTTGTGGATCAATGGCCGCGCCTATCTGACCGTGACCGAGTCGTTTTTCGATGTCGTCAATCCACAAACCGGTGAAGCCGTGCACCGGGTACCGTTGTGCGGCCAGGCGGAAGCCGATGAAGCGGTCACGGCGGCGCGCAAGGCGCAAGCGGCCTGGGCGGCATTAGCACCGGTCGCGCGCCAGAAATTTCTCGATGCGCTGGCTGTGGCACTGGACAGCTACAGCGGTCATTTCGCCAAACTGTTGCGCGCCGAAACCGGATTGGGCGAGGCCGAGGCGCTGGCCGAGGTGGCGGATACCGAGGAGGCATTGTGCGCCACGGCCGTCGGCCAGCCCGGTGTCGTCGCCATCGTCGCCGATGCCACGCGCCCGCTCGCCGGCCTGGTTGCCGCCGCTGCCGCGGCCTTGCGGGCCGGGGCGACGGTGATCGTCAAGCCCAGTCCGAAGGCACCGGCGGCAGCATTCGCACTGTGCGAACTGGCGGCACGCGTCGACTGGCCAGCCGGTGTGCTCAACCTGATGCAGGGTGACAGCGCGGCGATCGCAGGGCTGTGCGGCGCCGCCATCGACCGTCTCGAATACGTCGGCGCTGCGGCGTTCGGCGCTCAGGTCGATGCCATCGCCGCGGCTGCCGGAAAGCCGGTGGTCATGGCGGACGCATGATGCAGCGCATCGCCTATCTCGAACGCGAGTCGATCATCGCCGACGTCCGGCGCCCGGCCTTCGCGCACGACTGGGTCGAATACGCCAAGACGACACCCGGGCAGGTCGTCGAGCATCTGGCCGGGGCGACCATCGCCATCATCAACAAGGTGTCGTTGCCGGCCGTTGCGGTCGACGCGCTGCCGGACCTGAAAATGGTCGCCGTGGCGGCGACTGGTACCAACATCGTCGATCTCGATGCCTGCCGCCGGCACGGCATCGTTGTCTCGAACATTCGTGGTTATGCCGGACACACGGTCCCGGAACACGTTTTTGCGTTGCTGCTGGCGCTGTCGCGCAACCTGATCGCCTGGCGCGATTCGCTGCAGGCCGGGCGCTGGCAACAATCCGACCAGTTCTGCCTGTTCGATCATCCGATCCGCGATCTGCATTGCGCAACGCTCGGCCTGATCGGCAGCGGCAGCCTCGGTAGCGGAGTCGCCCGCCTGGCTGGGGCCTTCGGCATGCGCGTGCTGCGTGCCGAACACAAGGACGCCACCGACGTGCGGCCCGGCTACACCGAGTTCGCAGAGGTCTTGCGTGAGGCCGACGCGATCACGCTGCATTGCCCGCTGACACCGCAGACGCAGAATCTGATTGGCGCGGCCGAGTTGCGCGCAATGAAACGCTCGGCGCTGCTGATCAACACGGCGCGTGGTGGCCTGGTTGACGAGGCGGCGCTGATCCGGGCACTCAGGGAAGGCTGGATCGGCGGCGCCGGTTTCGACGTCATCACCGCCGAACCGCCGCCGGCCGGCCATCCGATGGTCGATCCCGAACTGCTGGCGCTGCCGAATTTTCTGCTCACGCCGCATGTTGCCTGGGCCAGCCGTCCGGCGATGCAGGCGTTGGCCGATCAACTCATCGACAACATCGAAGCATTCGTCGCGGGCGCCCCGCGCAATCGCGTGGCATGAGGGCGCGTGCGGAAATCCTGCAGCGCATCAGGGCCGGCCTTGGCAAGGGCGACGCGGCGGCGCGCCGGGCCGCTACCGATGCCTTCATGCAGTCCCGGGCACGCGGTCCGCAGCCACAACCCGCCGGCGACTTCGTCGCACGTTTTTCGGGCAAGGCGCTCGCCCTGGCCAGCAGTGTCGAGCAGGTTGGCAGCATGGCGGAGGTGCCGGCCGCTGTTGCGCGTTATCTGGCAGAACACGGCCTGCCGCGCGAGGCGGTGGCGACCGGCGATGTCGCAGACCTCGACTGGGCCGGCGGCGGTATCCAAACCGTCGCCAGAGTTGCGGTCGACGCCGATAAGGTGGGCATTTCCGGCTGTTTCTGCGCCATCGCCGAAACCGGTACGCTGCTGTTGCTTTCCGGTCCGCAAACGCCGGCCAGCGTCAGCCTGCTGCCGGAAACCCATATTGCCGTGGTGCCCGTCGGCCGCATCGTTGCGACGATGGAAGACGCTTTCGCGCTGTTGCGCGCCGAACACCGCGGCCTGCCGCGCGCCGTCAATTTCATCTCCGGCCCCTCGCGCACCGGCGACATCGAGCAAACCATCGTCCTCGGTGCCCACGGGCCGTGCCGGGTACACCTGATTCTGGTGGAAGGAAACTCATGAGCATCACCCTGGCCGTGCGCGGCGAATATATTCAGCTCGACCAGTTGCTCAAGGCCACCGGCCTCTGCGAATCCGGCGGTGCCGCACATGCCGCGATCGCCGAAGGGCGGGTTCGCGTCGATGGCGCGGTCGACACCAGAAAACGGGCGAAATTGCGGCCTGGACAAACCGTCAGCTTTGCCGGAGAAAAGGTACTGCTGGTCGCTCCCTGAGCGCGCCCGTTCTCGAAGCGCAGCATCGCAGGAGCACCCGCGACAAGTTCCAGTCCGGGGATGGCCGACAGCACCCGCGCGGTGCCTTCGAGTGGTGGCGCCTCAGGTCAGGCTTGCCCGGCAGAACAGCCCGCAGCATGGCAAAAAGCAGAGCGAGCATCTGCCGCGCCTGCCACCCTCTGGCCGCCAAGGCCGATCTCGGCGCAGCGGATTTGAATGAGGACAACTTTGCTTCCGTCGGCCTCCCGGTCATCCTCAAGGGGCAACCCGCCGGTATGATCGGGGCGAACGCTGCGGACGGCTCGCCAATCGTTCTGGAGTGCGAAAGCATCGGCGCCTTGTGTGGATTCGCACTTTGCGCTGCGGGGGCGGCTGCATTGCCCGTGCCGGCCTGAACCCGAGTGGCTGTTTTTCTGCTGATTGTCGCGGTCGACGATGTAAAATAAGAGAATTCTTATTTAACGAGAACGCCATGGCCTACCCTTCGTTTTCAGACATTTCCAGGAGCTTCGCCCCCGGCTGGTTCGCCGCAGTCATGGGCACCGGCGTCCTGGCGCTGACCACGCATTCGCTGGCCCAGGGCTGGCCGGTGCTCGGCGTTCCGGCGCTAACGTTGCACTGGCTCAATACGGTGCTCTTCCTGGCGCTCACGCTCCCGTGGCTGACCCGCTGGCTGCGCTTTCCGGATGCCGCGATGCAGACGCTCGAGCATCCGGTGCAGGCCAATTTCTATCCAACCTTTTCGATTGCCCTGCTGGTGCTGGCGTTGCAATGGCTGGTGTTCACACCCTACGTCGGGGTCGCGCTGGTGCTGTGGTGGCTCGGCGTCGCGCTGACTTTTGTCTTCAGCTTCGCGGCGCTGTTCTTCATGTTTCGCGGCGAGCATGTGGCGATCGAACACGTGACGCCGGCGCAGTTCATTCCGGCCGTCGGTCTGGTCGTCATGCCGCTGGCCGGCACACCGCTCCTGCCGCACATGCCGGAAGCGCTGCGCGAACTCGCCCTGACCGTGAATGCGGTCGGGCTTGGCGCCGGCAGTATGATGTATGTCGGCCTGCTCGGCATCACGCTGTTTCGCAAGTACATGCACAAGCCGGCGCAGGGCATCCTGACGCCGACCGTGTGGATCCACCTGGCGCCGATCGGCGTCATTCCGGTCAGCCTGATGAACCTCGTCGACCAATTGCCGTTCCCGGCGGCCCGCGAAGCGGCCATCGTGCTGATGCTGCTGGTCTGGGGCTTCGGCGTCTGGTGGCTGGTGATGGCCAGCCTGCTGACGCTGGCGGCGCGTGCCGCCGGCCAGTTGCCGTTCGCGCTGTCGTGGTGGGGCTTCATCTTTCCGCTCGGCGCCTTCGTCGCCGAAAGCCTGCGCCTGAGCAATCTGCTCGGCTGGGGCACGACCTTCGCGGTCGGCATCGCCGCCTGGCTGCTGCTCTGCTTCCTGTGGGCCATCACCGCCGTCAGGACGGCGCGCGGCGTGGTCAGCGGCGCGGTCTTCCAGCCGCATCCCTGATGGCCTGGTGGTGGCTGCCCGCCCTCGTCGCGGCGGGCTGGCCGGCACTGAATTTCGCCATCCGGCGCGGGTTGACCGCGCCACGCGTCCCTGAAACCGCCGATCCCGGCGCCTTGCCGTGGCGCGTGGTGCACCTGCCGACGGCCAACGAGAAACGCCTGTTCGGCTGGTTCATTCCCGCCGCGCCGCGGGCGCCGGCGCTGGTCGTCATGCACGGCTGGGGCGGCAACGCCGAAATGATGTTGCCGTTGGCGGCGCCGCTGCATGCGGCCGGCTATTCGCTGCTGCTGATTGATGCCCGCTGCCACGGGCGCAGCGACGGCGACAGCTTCGCGTCGCTGCCGCGCTTCGCCGAGGACATCGAAGCCGCGTTGGCCTGGCTGCGCGAGCAGCCCGGGGTCGATCCGGCGGCGCTCGGGGTGATCGGCCATTCGGTCGGCGCCGGCGCCGCGCTGCTGGTCGCCGCGCGCCAGCCCGAATTGCGCGCGGTGGTCAGTCTGGCCGCCTTCGCCCATCCGGCGACGATGATGCGGCGCTGGCTGGCGACCGTGCACATTCCTTACTGGCCGCT
>CAZGPO010000032.1:0-15203 GCA_964527745.1 uncultured Dechloromonas sp. | reverse complement strand
CCGGGCACCGTTTTGACCGTCGTCACGATTTCTTCCGCCAGATGGTTCAGTGTCGCGAGGTCGGGTCCATAGACCTTGATCGCCAGGTCGCCGCGCACGCCGGTCAGCATTTCCGAAACGCGCATGTCGATCGGCTGGGTGAAGGAAAAGCCGATGCCGGGGAAGTCGGCCATCACGGCGCGCAGCTGGTCGGCCAGCCAGGCCGGGTCGGCATTGCGCCAGGTATCGCGCGGCTGGAGGACCATGAAGGTGTCGGTCTGGTTGAGGCCCATCGGGTCGAGGCCGAGTTCGTCGGCGCCGGCGCGGGCGACGATGGCCTTGACCTCCGGCACCTGCGCCAGGATCGCCTGCTGCACGCGGCTGTCGATGGCGATGGTCTGGTCGAGGCCGATCGACGGCAGCTTTTCGAGCTGCATGATGATGTCGCCTTCGTCCATGGTCGGCATGAAACTCTTGCCGAGCAGCAGGAAGGCGCCGGCCGCAGCGGCCAGCGCGATTGCCGCACCGATGATGAAGCTGCGGCTGTTGGCCAGGGCGATGGTCAGGATGCGGTCGTAGCCGGCGGCCAGTTTTTTCACCAGCCACGGTTCGTGATACACGCCACGCTTGATCAGGTAGGAGGCGAGCACCGGCACCACGGTCAGCGACAGCAGCAGCGACGAGGCCAGCGCGAAGACGATGGTCAGCGCGACCGGCCCGAACATCTTGCCTTCCAGCCCCTGCAGGGTGAGCAGCGGCAGGAAGACGATCATGATGATGACGATGCCCGAGGTCACCGGCGCCGCGACCTCGCTGGCAGCGCGAAAGATCAGATGCAGCGTCGGCAGGTTTTCCTGCGCTTCGGCGAGCTGGCTTTCGACATTCTCGACGACGACCACCGCCGCATCGACCAGCATGCCGATGGCGATGGCGAGGCCGCCGAGGCTCATCAGGTTGGCCGACAGACCGTACATCCGCATCAGGATGAAGGTGGAGAGGGCAGACAGCGGCAGCATCAGCGCGACGACCAGCGCCGCGCGCAGGTTGCCGAGGAAGGCAAGGAGCAGCAGCACGACCAGCACGATGGCTTCGAGCAGCGCCTTGGCGACGGTGCCGACGGCGCGCCCGACCAGATTGCTGCGGTCGTAGAAGGGTTCGATGGTGACGCCCGGCGGCAGCGTCGGCGCAATCTCGGCCAGCCGCGCCTTGACCCCGGCCACCACGCTCTGCGCATTGGCGCCGCGCAGCCCGAGCACCAGCCCCTGCACCGCCTCGCCCTGGCCGTTGCGGGTCACCGCGCCGTAGCGGGTGAGAGCGCCGAAACGCACCTCGGCGACATCGCCGACGCGCACCACCTTGCCGTCCTTGGCCTGCAAAACGATGGCTTTGACGTCGTCGACCGTGCGAATCGCCCCTTCGGCGCGGACCAGCAGCGCTTCCTCGCCGTCGTTCAGGCGACCGGCGCCGTCATTGCGGTTGTTGGCCTCCAAGACTGCCTGCAGGTCTTTCAGCGCCAGACCTCGGGCGGCAAGGCTTTGCGGCTGCGGCACGACCTCGAAGGTCCGCACTTCGCCGCCCAGGCTGTTGACGTCGGCGACGCCGGGAATGGTGCGCAGTTGCGGGCGGATCACCCAGTCGAGCAGGGCGCGCTTTTCAGCCAGCGACAGGTCGCCCTCGATGGTGAACATGAACATTTCGCCGAGCGGCGTCGTGATCGGCGCCATGCCGCCGCTTGCGCCGGGCGGCAGATTGCCCTGGGCGGCAGCCAGACGCTCGCCGACCTGCTGGCGCGCCCAGTAGATGTCGGTGCCGTCCTCGAAATCGATGGTGATGTCGGTCAGCGCGTATTTTGAGACCGAGCGCAGCAGGCGCTGGTGCGGGATGCCGAGCAGTTCCTGCTCGACCGGCACGGCGAGGCGGGTTTCGACTTCCTCGGGCGTCATGCCGGGGGCTTTCAGGATGATCTTGACCTGCGTCGTCGACACATCGGGGAAGGCGTCGATCGGCAGTCCGCGGAAAGCCTGTACGCCGGCGCCGACCAGCATGGTTGTGAGGACCAGCAGCAGCAGGCGCTGGGTCAGCGAAAAACGGATGAGTCCAGCCAGCATTATTCGCTGCCGACGCCGGTCAGCATCGCCTTGAGCCCGGAAACACCCTGGCTGGCCACCTGTTCGCCGGCCTTGACACCATCGACGACAATACTCTCGCCGCTCTGGGCGATGATTTGCACCGGCCTTGCCTCAAAGCGCCGGGCCGGGTCGCCGCCGGCGAGTTGTACGAAAACCAGCGGCTGGCTCGCGTTGCGGATCACGGCAGAAGCGGGCAGGGTCTGGCCACGCTGGACGCCACCGGCAATTTCAACGGCAACGACCTGACCCGGACGCAGGCTGTCGGCACCGCTGGCCACTTCGGCGCGTAGCAGCACCGTCTGGCTGGTCGCGTCGACAGCGCGGCCGATACCGATCAAGCTGCCGCTGACCCCGCTGTCGGCCACCTTGACCGCCATGCCGGTCTTCAGCGTTGCGGCGAAATCGACCGGAGCCTGAATTTCCAGCCACAGCGGCGACAATTGGGCGATGTGGTAGATCGGTGTTGCCGCCTCGACACGCTGGCCCAGCTGGGCGCCCTGTTCGAGAACGACACCATCAATGCTTGCGGTCAACGCCAGAAAACCGCCCATTTTTCCTGCTGTGGCTCCTGCCAGCGCCAGACCCTGCCGCCGTTCGCCGGCCAGCGCATTGGCTTGCGTGGCGGCGGCTCGGGTGGCCTGCAGGCGTGATTCGGCGATCAGCCCTTCGGCAAACAACTGTTCGTCACGCTTCAGGTTTTGTTGCAACAGGGCGGCTTGGCTGCTCGCCTGTACGGCATCGCGCTGCAGTTCCAGCGCCTGCGGGCTGGTCAGTCGGGCCAGCACCTGGCCTTTTTTGACCGCTTCGCCCGGCGCCACCGCCAGCATTTCGACCAGCCCGGCAACCGGTGCCGCCACCACGCGCAACTGTGCATTGGGTACCAGCACGCGGGCCGGGTAAGTACCCTGCTGAATCTGCCCGACCTGTCCGACGGTGACTGTTTCGATACCCAGCGCCTTGATCTGGGCGGCTTTCAGCACGAGCGGTTCGGCAGCAGCGGCACTGGCGAACAGGGCGATGAGAAGGGCAGAAAAGCAGGGGGGGCGCGGCATGGCTCGACTCACGAAAATGCGAACTGCAAGTCTACCTCGCCTGAATTAATGTTTTCTTAACAGCTCTGCAAGGCTTGTCAAAGGTCGTCCGGCGCTCGCCCGTTCAAGCGTTTGTGGCTTGCGGCTGTCGGCAACAGGCAGTTTCCAGCCAGTGCGCCAGCGCTTCGGCAACGGCTCGCCACTGGTGTTCGATCATCAGCATGTGGCCGCAATGGGCAATGCGCTTGTGGCGGCCATGCCAGCGCACGGCGGTATAACCGATCGCCGAGGGCGGGAAGACGGCGTCGTCCTGGCCACCGATGACCAATACCGGTAACCTGGACTGCGAGCGGTGGAGGCGCATGCCGAACATCAGCATGTCGGAGATGGCGCGCTCGGATTCGGGCTGGATCAGGTGTGAGAATTCGAGCAGTTCGGCGGGCTCGGTGGCTGGCGAAAAGTAGACATCACGCAGCATTTCCAGGCTATTCGGACCGATTCTGCCTTCGCAGATGGCGTTGATTTCACCGAACAGTTGCGGGTGCTTGAGGGCGAGTCGCATGATCGAGCCCTGGGTGCCGGTTGGCGGGACCGGCGCCATGAAGATGGCGGCGCGCGCCGTCGCCCGTTCGAGATGGCGTTCGATGACCGAGCAGCCCATCGAATGGCCGATCAGCACGACATTGTCGGGCAGGCCGGCGAGCACTTGGCGCAGATCGGCGGCGAAATCATCGATGCCGAAATCATCCAGTACATCGTGACCATCGCTCAGGCCGTGGCCGGAGAGGTCGAACGCATGACAGTTGTAACCGAGGGCGGCAAAATATGGCAGGAAATGGATGTCCCAGCAGCGCGAATCCATGTAGCCGCCATGGACGAAGACCAGCTCGGGAACATCCATCTTCTTGCTGGCGGCTCGGTGCAGGGTATGGATCTTGCGCGGGGGCATGCGATGGTCTCCGGGTCGGGTTGTGTATTCTAGACCCGTAACAGGGCAATTTTGAGTGGTGGCTGGCCATCGTGGCTGGGAAAATCGTCCTCGGGCGCGATCCATTCCAGCTGGCGGACGCCCCGGCCGATCTTGGCGGCACAGCGTTCGAGCTGATCGGCCCAGACTACACGCGACACCGCCGCCGCATTGTTGCAGCAGATCAGCGTGCCGCCCTCAGTCGTGCACAGCAGCGCCAGCTTCATCAGCGCGGCATAGTCATGGATGATATCGACGACGCCAAACGGGCTCTTGGCGTAACGCGGTGGATCGAGAAAGACGAGGTCAAAGGTGCGCGGTTCAAGCCTGGGGAAAGCCGGCATGCGTTTGCCTCTGACCATCTGTGGCTGGCCGACGCCGGCCAGCTGGCGCATGGCGGCGAAGGCGTCGCTGTGCACGAAACGCTGACGGATCGGCAGGTCGTTAAGGCGGGCGTTCTCCTTGCCGACCTTGAGGTTCGATTCGGCGAAGTCGACATTGACGACGTAGCTGGCCCCGGCACTGGCTGCGGCCAGGCCGACCCCGCAGGTGTAGGCGAACAGGTTGAGCAGCGATTTCCCCGGTGCTTCGTGCATGACGCGCCGCCGGCCGGCACGCATGTCGAGAAACAGCCAGGGGTCCTGGCCGCCGTGGCGGGCTTGAACGAGGTAGCGCAGGCCCATTTCGCGAAACTCGCGCGGCTTTTGCGCCGCGGCCAGCACGGCCGCCGGCAACGGGTTGACGATGCGCGAATTGGCCTGGCTGCGATCGTTGTAGATGGCGGTCAGGCCGGTCATGGCTGTCGCGTAGAAGGCTTCGATGGCGGCCCGGTCATGGCTGTCGAGCGCCTCGTGGAAGGTCTGGATCAGCAGCAGGTCGCCGTAGCGGTCGACCGTCAAACCGGGCTGATTTTCACTGCTGCCGTTGAACAGGCGGTAGGCGTTGGTATCTTCGGCGTGCAGGCGGGCGATGAGCGGCTGGCGGGCCGTCAGGGCCGCTTGCAGATGGTCGGTCAGGGTTTGGGCAGGCATGGTTTTCCCGGCAGGGTGACAGCGATCACGCGCGAGCGGCGCTCCGGAAAAGCCATCAATAGGGCATTTTAGCCGATTGCGTCAAAGTCCGTCGCTTTCAGGATCAGCCAGATCTGCCAATGGCCGCAGGCGCTGCGGGCACGCCGCTCGGAGCCGTCCCAGCCGCCGCCGACGCAGAGGCCGGTGATCGTTTCAGAAGCGACCGCCACGCTTTGCACTGTCGGGCCGGGCTGCCGCTCGCCGCGCCAGCATTCGCAACTGGCGCAACGCTTGCGGTCGACGGCCTGAATCAGCAAGTCTTGTCAGCGTGGCAGGCGGCGATGCTCTGGGTGGCCGGTACGACCTGTCCGTTGTCGCGCAGCCAGCCCTTGAGACCATGCTTGACGTTATAGACCTTGGCGTAGCCGGCTTGCTGCGCAAGAAACTGGCTGACCGGCTTGGTCCGGTTGCCCGAACGGCAGATGACGACCACCGGATCGCCGGGCTTGGCGATTGGCTTCACCTTTTCCAGCCAGGCTGCCGGGTCGGCGCGTCCGCGCTCGTCGAAGAAGGTGAGCAGCTTGCTGCCGGCAATGATGCCGGTTTCTTGCCATTCCGGCTGGGTGCGGATATCGATCACCGTGACACCGCTCTTCGCCAGTTGCGCGAGTTCGGCATTGTCGATGTCGATGACTTCGGCGCGCGCGAGCAGGGTGGACAGGGCAAGAAGGCTGAACAAAATGGTTTTGCGCATGGCGGACCTCGTAAATAAGCAAACGCTGATTATACCTGAGCGCTGCGCTTCTTTGCGCCCCGGGCATCGGCGCAGTGCCGTGTGATAATGCCGGCTTTCCAAGGGGGGCGGGCATGGCACTGAAAGCGACGATCCACAAGGCGGAACTGCAACTGGCCGACCTTGACCGCGGTCATTTCGCCGACTATTCGCTGACCATCGCGCGTCACCCTTCGGAAACCGACGAGCGGATGATGGTTCGCCTGCTGGCTTTCGCACTCAACGCCTCGCCGACGCTGGCGTTCGGACGCGGGCTGTCGAGCGAAGACGAGGCCGACCTGCAGGATCTCGACGCCACCGGCAGCATCGAGCGCTGGATCGATGTCGGCCTGCCTGACGAAAAAGCCATTCGCCGTGCCTGCAACCGTTCGCGTCAGGTGGTCGTGCTGAGCTACGGCGCGCGGGCCGCCGAAGTCTGGTGGGAACAGACCGCCGGCAAGGTTTCCGGGCAGAAAAACCTGCGGGTTCTGGCGCTCACGCCGGACGATTCACGGGCGCTGACAGAGCTGGCGCAACGCAACATGCGGCTGCAATGCACGATACAGGATGGTGTCATCTGGCTGGGCAGCGAAAACAGGCATGTCGAGTTGTCTCCGAAGGTGCTTCTTGCGATCGATGAATAGTAAAATTCTGCACTGTTCCGGGAGGCAATCCGGCTATTTTTTCGAACGAGGGTGTCCATGGCAGCGAATGATGATGACGAGTCAACAGCAGTAATCGTTGGCGTATTGGCCGGGATCATGCTGGCCGTGGTGGCTGTGGTTTACGGCGCCGGCGCCGGCAAGGCGGTCAAGCCGGCAGCAGCGCCGGTCGTTGCGCAGAGGGTCGATGAACCCGAGGTCGCGCCGGTCGGCGAGGCCTTGGTCAAGGTCTTTTTTGCCGTGGATTCGGCGACACTGGCCGTGGTCGACAGCGAAGGTGTGGTCGTCAAGACGATCGAAGTCCTGAAGCTGCAGCCCAAGGCCATTGTGCTGCTTTCCGGTTTCCATGATCCTTCCGGCGACGCGGCGCACAATGCCGCGCTGGCCAGGGCGCGCGCCGAAGCGGTGCGCGATGCGCTGGTTGCCGGCGGTGTTGAGCCGCAACGCGTCAAGCTGCGCAAGCCGGAATCGACGGTCGGCAGCGGCAGTCCGGAAGAGGGCCGGCGCGTCGAGATTCGCGTCCAGTAATTCTGTTTTTTTACAGGGGAGGCCAGCCCTGGTGGCTGGCTGTTTCAGGATTGGCGCTTGGCGCCGGGGTCGTCGGGTGTTTCCGAGTCTTCTAGCGGATAGGCATCGGCGACATAGGCTGGACCCTTCATCGCTAATACGATGAAGGCGCCGATGGCCACGGTGAACACGACGGTCCAGTGCAAAATCACCAGGCTGACACCGTAGATATCGACAGTCATGATGCGCGTGGCGATTTCGGTTTCGCTGCCTTCCGAAATCAACAAGCGGGCGACCAGCGAAGGAATAGCCAGAATCAGCGAGCCGAGCACGAACACTCTGGGTAGCAGGCGCAGAATCGTGCGTTCGCGGCCGGGCGGCGTTCTCGTGAAACCGGGAAGTTTGTTGAATAACGACATTTGTGTGCTATGGATAGAAACTATTGCCGTAATTGTCCAGGATAAATCAAGCGTACGAGGTTGGTTATCATGAAATCTGTTTCGCGGGATGTGCTTACGACAATTCGCTTGCGCGCATTGTTCCTGGTTTTCATGTTTGGTTTGAGCGCCTGTTCGACGGCGCCACCGGAAGGCGTTACGCCGGTCAAGCCTTTCGACCTTTCGCGCTATGAAGGCAAATGGTACGAACTGGCCCGCCTCGACCATTCGTTCGAACGTGGCATGAGCGATGTCAGCGCCACTTACCGGGCGCAGGCCGATGGCAGTGTCGAAGTCATCAACCGGGGTTACGACAGCGCGCGTGGCGAATGGCGCCAGGCGGTGGGGCGCGCCTTGTTTATCGGCGACCCGAACACTGCGTCACTCAAGGTTTCCTTCTTCGGCCCTTTCTATGGTGGCTACCACGTCATGGCGCTCGACCAGCAGAACTACCGCTGGGCGATGGTGGCCGGCCCGGATCGCGACTACCTGTGGATTCTGGCGCGGGACAGGCAATTGCCGGCGAGTGTTCGCGACGATCTGCTGGCACAGGCCCGGAAGCTCGGGTTCGCGGTCGACAAGCTGATCTGGGTTGCGCAGACCAGAGGCGATAGCTAGAACCGAATCGCGATCCGGCGGTCGATCTGATCATCAGGGCGCGGCATTTCCCGATTGCGCCCTGTGGCCGGCAAATCGAAGCCGTTTGCGTACCTTGAGGAGCAGACCATGACCATCCATGCCAAATATTTGCGACCGTTGCCGCTGGAAGGTGCCGGCGCGGCAAGTTTTTGCTCGCTGCCGGCGCTGGCCGACGACTATCCGGGCATCCGTCGGCTACCACGCTCATTGCGTGTTGTCCTTGAATCGGTCTTGCGCAATGCCGATGGCCAGCGCATCACCGCCGACCATGTTCGCCAGTTGGCCGAATGGCAACCCAAAGCAGCGCGCAGCGCGGAAATTCCGTTCATGGTGGCGCGTGTGGTGCTCCAGGATTTCACCGGCGTTCCGCTGCTGGCCGATCTTGCCGCGATGCGCAACGTGGCCGCCGATCTTGGCCGCGACCCGGAACGCATCGAACCTTTGGTGCCGGTCGACCTGGTGGTCGATCACTCGATTGCCGTCGACCATTACGGCAGCGCCGACGCGCTCGATCTCAACATGAAGCTTGAATTTTCGCGCAACCGCGAGCGCTACCAATTCATGAAGTGGGGGCGCCGCGCTTACAAGACTTTCCGCGTGATACCGCCGGGGACCGGGATTGTCCATCAGGTCAATCTCGAATATCTGGCGCGCGGCGTCCATGCCCGCAACGGGGTCGTCTTTCCCGATACGCTGGTCGGCACCGACAGCCACACGACGATGATCAACGGCATCGGTGTCGTCGGCTGGGGCGTCGGCGGCATCGAAGCCGAAGCGGCCATGCTCGGCCAGCCGGTCTATCTGCTGGCGCCGGATGTCGTCGGCGTCGAACTGACCGGCCGCCTGCGCGAAGGCGTGACGGCCACCGACCTGGTCCTGACCCTGACCGAACTGCTGCGCCGGGCCAAGGTTGTCGGCAAGTTTGTCGAGTTTTTCGGGGAGGGGACGGCGAACCTGCCGGTACCCGACCGGGCGACGATCGCCAACATGGCGCCCGAATACGGCGCGACGATGGGCTATTTCCCGGTCGACACGAAAACCCTCGAATATCTGGCCAATACCGGGCGCAGCGCGGACGAGGTCGCCGCCTGCGAAGCCTATTTCCGCGCCCAGGAGATGTTCGGCGTACCGCTGGCCGGCGAGATCGACTATTCTGAATTGCTCAGTCTCGACCTGTCGACCGTGACGACCTCGCTGGCCGGGCCGAAACGCCCGCAGGACCGGATCGAGCTGGGCGCCGTCAAGTCCACTTTCGAGGAATTGTTCTCCCAACCGGTTGCCGACAACGGTTTTGCGCAGCCGGCTTCAGCCCTGAGCGAGCGCCACCGGACGCGCAGCGGCATCGATATTGGCTCGGGCGACGTGCTGATCGCCGCGATCACCTCATGCACCAACACCAGTAATCCGCAGGTGCTGATCGCCGCCGGCCTGCTGGCGCGCAAGGCGCTGGCGCGCGGGCTCGCCGTCAAGCCGCACATCAAGACCTCGCTGGCGCCGGGATCGCGCGTCGTCACAGATTACCTGACGCGCAGCGGCCTGCTCGGCGACCTCGAAAAGCTCGGTTTCTACATTGCCGGCTACGGGTGTACGACCTGCATCGGCAATGCCGGCGATCTGAGTGACGAAATCAATGCCGCCATCGTCGACCACGATCTGATTTGCGCCGCGGTGCTCTCGGGCAACCGCAATTTCGAGGCGCGCATCCATCCACGGCTGCGCGCCAACTTCCTCGCCTCGCCACCGCTGGTCGTTGCCTACGCGCTGGCTGGCAGCATGCTGCGCGATCTGGTCAACGAACCGCTGGCCACCAATGCGCTAGGCGAAGACGTATGGCTGGCCGATATCTGGCCGAGCAGCGCGGAAATCCACTCCTGCCTCGGTTCGTCGAGTGACCCGGCGACCTACCGTCGGCTGTACGGCGATTTTGAAGAACGCAATCCATTGTGGAATGCGATCCCCGACGCCAACCGCGATCTGGCGGTCTATGACTGGCCGGAATCCTCGTACATCGCGCGTCCGCCTTTTTTCGACGGCTTCGCGCTGCAGCCGGCCCCGCCCGCCGAAATTCGTCAGGCCCGGGCGCTGGCCATTCTTGGCGATTCGGTGACGACCGACCACATTTCGCCGGCCGGCAACATTGCCGAAGGTTCGCCAGCCGCACTGTGGCTGAAGGCGCAGGGCGTGATGCGCGCCGATTTCAACTCCTATGGCTCGCGCCGCGGGCAACACGAAGTGATGGTGCGCGGCACTTTCGCCAACGTCCGCATCAAGAACCTGATGCTGCCGCTGAACGCCGACGGTTCGCGCGCTGAGGGCGGCATCACGGTGCACCAGCCGAGCGGTGAACGCCTGCCGATCTACGATGCGGCGATGCGCTATGTCGCGGCCGGCGAGGCCAGCGTGGTGTTTGCCGGCGAGGAATACGGTACCGGCTCGTCGCGCGACTGGGCGGCCAAGGGTACGCAACTGCTCGGCGTGCGCGCGGTGATCGCGCGGAGCTTCGAACGCATTCATCGTTCCAATCTGGTCGGCATGGGGGTCATGCCGCTGCAGTTCCTGCCCGGGGTTACGGCGCAGACGCTGCAACTGGTTGGCAACGAGCGCTTCGATATCATGGTTGCGAACGGAGAACTGAAGCCGCAGCAGCAAGTCGGCCTCAGGATTTTCCGGGCCGACGGCAGCGTCGACGAGGTTTCCCTGCTGTTGCGCATCGATACGCCGATCGAGGTCGAATATTTCCGGCACGGCGGCATCCTGCCCTACGTGCTGCGCGAGTTGCTGGCCTGAAACCATTGCCTACTTCGCCGAGCGGAAAAACTTCCAGACCATCTCGACGCCGGTGACCAGCAGGTCGCCGACGTCGATATCCTCGATGCGGCCTTGCCGCTTGTCGCGCTGATAGCGCGATTTTTCCCGTTCGCGCATGACGATGGCGTCGCCCAGGGATTCGACGTCGAGCGTCGTGCGCTTGACCTCGGCGTGCTGATAACGGGCCAGCGCCTGCTCGATCGCATCCGGGTCGAGGATGGCGATTGGCGCCCGGCAGTGACCGCAGGCGTGATCCCGACGAATATCGACCGGCGCCCCGCAGCCCATGCAGCGGACGATGCCGATCCGGGCCGACAACTCGGTGATCTCGGCCGCGAGCAGCTGGCGAACGAAACCCTTTTCGATCATGAACTGGGCGAAGGTGGTGAAGCGGCCATGCTTCTGCAGGCAGCGGTGATAGTTGAACTGGCCGCCATGCTTGGCGACATCCAGCCCCTGCAATAACCGGTCGTTACAGCGCGGACAGTGCATGGGATCGCGCAAGGGCATGCGCTGGTCATCGCGGTGCTCGTGGATCAACTTGAACAGATCGATGATGCCGCCGGGCGTGACCTGCACGCTCTCGAACTCGTCGAACCAGATGCCGTGGCAGGTAAAACACAGGTCGAGGACGACCTCGCCATGGTGCATCCGCGTGAAGCGCTGCTTGACCATGGGTTGCCGGCAGGAAGGGCAGGACGTCGGTTTCATCGGGAGCGGGGTTCGGAAATGGTGGCGCGGCCAGGCTGGCAAAGTCGAAACTATAGCGCAGGCTGCCGCCACCGATCATTCGGCATGGCGATTGTCCCAAGGGCAACGGTTGCGGTCGACGCCAAAAAATGGGCAAAAACAATGGTCACCGTCGGTTAACATCCAATACCGCGAACGCTCAGGAGGCCACCCCATGAAAATCGCCGATCCCACACAGGACGCGCCGCTCAATGAAGTCACGCTCATGCTCGACGAACTGCCGTTCGACGGCGCCGGTGTGCTCGAACTGGGCTGCGGCAAGGCCGAAAAAACCCGCCTGCTGGCCGCAACCGGCCGCGTGAAGGAAATCGTCGCGCTCGAAGTCGATGACATCCAGCACCAGCGCAACCTGCAAATCAGCGACCTGCCGAAGGTGCAATTTCGCCACGGCGGCGCCGAAGCCATCCCGGCGGCCGACAACAGCATCGACATCGTGCTGATGTTCAAATCCCTCCACCATGTGCCGATGCAACACATGGACGCGGCCCTCAGTGAAATCGCCCGCGTCCTCAAGCCGGGCGGCCTGGCGTGGATATCCGAACCGGTGTACGCCGGTGATCTGAACGAAGTATTCCGCTTGTTCCACGATGAAAAAATCGTCCGCGAAGCCGCTTTCGCCGCCATCCGGAGAGCCGTCGACGACGGCCGCCTGCGCCTGGAAAAGCAGTATTTCTTCAACGTCCGCAGCTTCTTCGAGAGCTTTGAGCAATTCGACCAGCGGATGATCCGGGTCACCCATACCAACCATCAACTCGCCCCCGAGTTGTATCAGCGAGTGAAGGAAAAATTCGAGTCCCATCTAACGCCCGAAGGCGCGAACTTCCTGACCCCGCAGCGCGTGGATTTGTTGCGGAAGATGAAGTGAGCGGGATCTGTTAATGTTTTTCGCGGTTGACCACTTGAGATATCAGCGTCCGTTTTGCGGAAACGTTATCCAACTTCTAACGCGGCCATATGCGGTCGGTGACACGGCAAGAACGAACGTCATTTGAGTGGCTGCTTATTCGTTGAAACCTGCCGAGAGATATACCCACAGAAGTTGGCTAGCCAACCCGTGACGAATCAGCCGATCGTGGCACCGCCAAAGCATTGGATGGCTGATTCGTAAATCAATCGTCCTCCGTCACCCCGTTATCTTTCATCCGGCAGAACGATGCGTATCGGACGAGTGCCAATCTTGGCCCCGGTGACTTCATCCACCGCCACCGCCTTGATTTCCGTGCCGGTTTCAGCATCCAGAAAGCGGACCAGTTTTCCGCCCCCTCGGTGTTGGCGTCCCCACGCGCCAATGATGAACAACACTGGCAGAAAATCTATCCCCGCCTGAGTCAAAAGATACTCTTCACGGGGCGGGTGCTCCGAGTAGCGCCGTTTCTCCAGCAATCCTTCCTCTGTTAAAGCTGCAAGCCGCCGGGTCAGGATCGTCGGTGCGATTCCCAAGCTTTTCCGGAATTGGTCAAAGCGCGTGAGACCGGCATGGGCGTCCCGCAGGATCAACAAACTCCAAGCATCGCCTGCAAATGCCAAGCTGCGCGCAATCGGGCAGGGGTCATCGCAATTATTTCTGTTGTCCATACTAATTAGATAGTGACTTGCTTTCAAATTGATAGTATTGTTCGTATCAGATCGATACTAACACTCCCAGACGGAAATTTGCATGATGAAGAAAAATGATCACGCGGTTGCCTTTGTGACCGGGGCCTCGTCAGGCCTCGGCAAAGCTACAGCGACGCGACTGGCCGAAGCCGGCTACAAGGTCTTTGGAACCAGCCGGCGGGGAACATCGGCGTCACGATCGTCTTTTGAGATGCTGCCTCTTGACGTGACCAGTGACGCATCTGTCAAAGCGGCCGTCGCTGAAGTCATCCGGCGCGAAGGGCGCATCGACCTGCTGGTGAATAACGCGGGCTTCAACGTCGCGGTCGGTGGTGCGGAAGAAAGCTCCATTCAACAGGCTCAGGATATCTTCGATACGAACTTTTTCGGGACGGTGCGGATGAGCTTGGCCGTCGTCCCGCACATGCGCCAGCAAGGAAACGGGCGCATCATCAACATCGGCTCGGTCCTGGGTTTTATGGCCATGCCCTACATGGCGCTCTATGCCGCGACCAAACATGCCATCGAGGGCTACTCGAAATCTCTTGACCATGAACTTCGCAACATGGGTATCCGAGTCTCCGTGATCGAGCCCGCCTTCATGAAGACTGCGATTGATGCCAACTCTCGTGAGGCGGATGCCAAGCTGGACGCGTACCGGGACGCTCGGATCGCCATGGATAAGCGCCTCAAGGAAATGCTGGATGTTGCCGAGGACCCCGAAGTTGTTGCCGACACCGTCCTGAAAGTCGCACGAGCGGCCAGCCCCAAAGCCCGCTACACATCAGGAACAGCCGCAGCGCGCTTGCGCCTGATGCATACGCTGTTGCCCGCCAGCCTTGTGGATGCAGGTATCCGCAAGCAATTGCGCATCGCGTAACGCGGTACTTCGCCGGCACCACTCAATCCACCTGCTCAAAAGTTACCATGACAACGTCCATTTCTCCCGACAACAATCTCCTTAACCAGCCATTACGACTGCCCAATGGCAGTGTGCTACGTAACCGCCTCGCCAAGGCCGCGATGAGCGAAGTCCTCGGAACCTACGATAACCATGCGACGCGAAGCCTCGTTGAGCTTTACCGGCGCTGGGCCAACTCAGGCATCGGCATGCTCATTACCGGCAATGTGATGATTGATCGTCGCGCACTGGGCGAGCCCGGCAATGTCGTAATCGAGGATGAATCCGATTTGGTGATGTTGCAGCAGTGGGCAAAGGCCGCCACTGAACAGGGGGCGGCGATTTGGGTTCAGCTGAATCATCCGGGTAAGCAATCGCCCAAGGGGCTGAACAGCACGAATCTTTCCCCGTCTGCCATTCCATTCCGCGCCGACATGGCATCATTTTTTGAGGCGCCACGCGAGGCCACCCCGGCGGAAATTGACGAGATCATCCAACGTTTCGGGCGCAGTGCTGCCATCTGCAAGAAAGCCGGCTTTAGTGGCGTGCAGATTCACGGCGCCCACGGCTATCTGATCAGCCAGTTCCTGTCGCCGCACCACAACCAGCGGACGGACGCCTGGGGTGGTAGCCCGGAAAAGCGCCGCCGCTTTGTTATGGCTGTGTATGAGGAGATACGCCGGCAAGTCGGCAAGGACTTTCCGGTAGGGATCAAGCTCAACTCAGCCGACTTCCAGAAGGGCGGATTTACCGAAGATGAATCCATGGCGACCATCCGCGCGCTGGCCGATGCCGGAATCGACCTGATCGAGATTTCCGGAGGCACCTATGAAGCACCCGCCATGAGCGGTGCCGTCCAGCAGCCACAAAAGACCTCCACAGCCGTGCGCGAGGCCTATTTCCTGGCATTCGCCGAAAAGCTGCGCTCTACCGTTCAGGTGCCGCTGATGCTGACGGGCGGCTTTCGTACCCTAGCCGGCATGAACGCGGCACTGCAAACCGGGGCACTGGATGT
>CAZGPO010000031.1:0-15309 GCA_964527745.1 uncultured Dechloromonas sp. | reverse complement strand
GCGTTATCGGTCAAACAGGTCACCTCGAGCAACCGCTCGTTCGCTGCATCATTCGCCACACAACAAGCGCATGCGGCGCTCGGCGAGCGCAAAGGCTTCATCGGTATCGGCATTCAGCACCTGCATCTTCGCCTGTTCGCAGGCCGTCGCCGCCTCCACTTCAGCCGATGCTGCCACTGCCGGCGCGGAAGCCGGCGCGGGGGCGGGGTTGCAGCGGGCATCGGCCACCAGGCGGATGTTGCTGAATTGCCCCTGCTCGACCGCCACGCAATCACCGATCCGCTTGCCTGCCTGATCGGAAATGATGCGGGTGGTTGTCCTGCCGCCGATGAGAACGGTGTACTCGAACGCCTGCGAACGTGTGGCGAGCGTGGTGACGCCACGACCGGCGGCAGCACCGCCCAGGGTGCGCAACGCACGGTTGCTGCTGGACTGCCCGCTACCGGTGGCCAGACCGACGCCGCCGCCGACGAGCGTGCCGACATTCTGAGCGGTCGAATTGTTCACCGTGGTCGGGACGACGTTGGTGATGCGCCCGTACTGCACACGCGACTGGGCATCGGCAAGCGTCGGGATCAGCGAGAGGGCAAACACTGAAACGAGCATTGAAGTGTAGGCAAACGGGATTCGGTTCATTGACTTACTCCAGAGTGATTGACAATGTCGACGCGGAGATCAGACAACCCGCCCCACGCAACACAAAACCAGCCTGACCAGAAGCTCGCACCAAGGCTGAAGTATGGCGAATTATTGCAGATTCGCCGTGACAGTGCGGGAGCGTTTGAACTGGAAACTTGATATCACACCCTTGATATCGACATTCCCAAAGACTATAGTTTGATCAGAGAATACTTATTGACTCGCATCACCCGATGTTTGGCAATAGTACCGGCCTTGGTACAGCACAGTGACCGGGATGATAAGTTGCCCGTTTATGGGCAGGGGGATAAGGATGGAAGATCATCTCAAACGCCTTCTTGAGGCTGAGTCCCGCGCGCAGGCGATCATCGACGACGCCAGCGCGGAACGGCAACGAATTCTCGACGAATCCCTGGCAACGGTGCGAGATAACGAACTACGCTTCGAGGCCAGCCGCGCGGAACTGCGTGCCCCGTTTCTGAAGGAGGCGCATGGCCGTGCCGAGCATGTGATCGCCGAACTGGCGCACAAATACGAGGAACGTCAGCGTAACTTGCGCGAAATGGCCGCTCAACATGAACAGGAGGCGGTCGATGCGACCTTGAACCTTCTGCTCGATCCGACGCGTTGAGTCTGGATATCGCGCAATCGGCCAGATACATCAGATTTTGTCCTCCTACCTGAATACTCGTGTCAGTCTTTTCTCCAACCGATTGTGGCAGGACGAGGATTTCCGCACGCTGATCGAAAGTGAACACAGTGAATTGGCCAGCGTTCTCGCCGAACGCGGGTTGCCCCAACTGGCTGCCGGATTCGACACCCTGGATAACCGTTCTCTCGAGCAACGCATCATTGCCCAGCTGCTTGAAGACACAACCATACTGATCCGCCCGCTGACCGGAAAAGAGCGTGATTTTCTGCTGTATTGGACCCAACATTTCGAGATCGGAAATCTGAAGACCCTGTTACGCGGGAAAATGTCCGGCGAGCGGCCGGCGCTTTTACTGAGCCGCCTGACACCGATGGGTAGCTTTGGCCATCTGGACATTCAGGAACTGGCCCATACGGAAGATGTCAGCGAATTGCTGCGCCGGCTGGAAAGCAGCCACTATGCAGATATCGTGCGCCCTGCCCGGCGTGCCTTCGAGGAGAGTCACGACCCGTTCATCCTCGATGCCGCGCTTGACCGGGCCTATTTCGAAGGTCTGGAACACCGTGCACGCCCGCTCGAGGGTGGTGGCGGAAAAGCGCTCCGGCAGCTGATGGGCGCCCTGATCGACCGCTTGAACCTGGTGTGGCTGCTACGTTACCGTTTCAACTATAACCTGCCGCCAGCCCAGGTCTACTTCCTTCTCGTGGCGTCGCACTACAGCCTGCCACCCTCACTTTTGAGAAAACTGGCGACCCTCGGAAGCCGGGTGGACGTGCTTGCGGCACTGCCGGAGTCGCTACGCAAGCTGCTGGCCGGCACCAACGACATTCCGGAGGTATTCAGGAGAATGGAACGCAGCGGCGCCGAACTGGCGAGCAAGACCTTGCACTCCGGCGCACCGTCGATCGCCCGCGCCTTTGCCTACCTGAACCTGCGCGAGCGCAATCTGCGCTCGGTACGGGCCGTCCTGCGCGGCCGACTTCTCGGACTCCCGGTGGCCGACATCCGCCTTGCCATGCTGCACGCCTGCGAAGGGAACGCCTGATGTTTCGCGCCGAACCGCTGGTCAAGATCAGGCTGCACATGCTCGCTTCAGAAGCAGCGGACGCGGCGCTCGAACTGGCACGGTTCGGAATTTACAGCCCGGCCCAGCACCAGCCGCAAATTCTCCATGAAAACCCTGCTCTCGCCTACCGTGAAGCATGGCTCGAAGCAGAAGCACGAACCGTCAAGCTGGCCGAACGCTGCGGCAGCCTCACCGATCCGAGCATACCGGAGGGCGCCGAAGCGCCGACCCTGCTCGACCTGGAAGAACTCAACAGCTGGCTAAAGGAAGTATGGGTCACCTGTCTGGCGGCCTATGAAGGCGAGGCCCGCATTGCCGAAGAGATTCGCCATCTGGATGCCTTGCAGGAAACCCTCGGCAAGCTGGAACACCTCAACGTCGATCTCGCCCATCTGTTGCGACCAGAAGGCTTGCTGGCGGTAAATATCGGTAGCCTGCCCGCCACCAGCGCCAAACGCGTTGGAGAAGCACTGTCGATGACCGGCTACATCATTTCCAACTTCGATACGGTTGCCGATCAAATCTACGCCGTCATTGCCGGCCCGCGCGAACGCCACGACGAGGTTCGCGGTGTGCTTTCGCAGGCCGGTTGGCGCGAGTTGCCGGTGCCCGAGGAACTGCGGACCCACCCGCGAACCGCACGCGCCTGGCTGATCGGGGAACGCAAGCGGGTTGAGCAACTGAACCTAGCCGAATGCGCGGCCCTGGAAACCTTGCGCGGCAAATACCGCTCGGGTCTGGAGGAGGCTCGCCTGCGCGTCGAACTCGGCCGCCCGTTGGCAGAAGCAGCCGTCAGCGGAGTTCGTGGCCAGGGTGCCCTGGCCAGTTTGTCCGGATGGGTTCCGCGACGTCGCGCAGGCGAATTGAAGGAAAAACTGGAAGAGCGCTTTCATGGCCATTACTGGCTGAATATCGAGGAAGCCGGCAAGCAGGAAGCACCGACGATTCCCTCGCTCGTGCATTACCCGGCCTGGCTGACGCCCTTCGTGCCGCTGGTTAAAAGTTACGGCATACCGCGCTACGGCGAATTCGACCCCACCCTGCCCTTCGCCCTGACCTACCTGTTGCTGTTCGGCGCCATGTTCGGCGATGTCGGTCATGGCGCCGTTCTCGTTCTGTTCTCCATCCTGCTCTACCGGCGTCTGGGCAAGGCGACCTGGATAGGCATCGCCGCCGGCGTCGTCTCGATGCTGTTCGGCGTGCTTTACGGGAGCGTCTTCGGCTTCGAGGACATGATCGGGCCGGTCTGGATTTCGCCGTTGCATGATCCGATCCAGGTGCTCAGCATCGCGGTGGCATTCGGCGTCGGCTTCATCATCTTCACGCTGCTGGTCAATACGTTTAACCGCTTGGTCGCCGGAGATACGGCGGAAGCGCTGTTTGACTCGGGCGGCATTGCCGGGCTACTTTTTTACCTGGGTGCCACTGGTGGCATTGCCAGTCTGGCGGGCGCAAGCGCAATCGCCATCCCGTTCTGGCTCATGGCACTGGCCGGCATCGCCATCGTCGCCATTTACAAATGGCTGGAAACAGATGCCAGCTTTGGCGAGCGATTGTTGGTCACCAGCATCGAAACCCTGGAAACCGGCATCAACCTGTTCGCCAACACCCTGTCATTCATGCGGGTTGGTGCATTCAGCCTGAACCATGTCGCGCTGGCATTGGCAGTTTTTACGCTCGCCAGCGGCCTTGGTTCGGCTGGCCACTGGTTCACGATTATCTTGGGCAACATCGTCATCATCGTCCTCGAAGGCGGCATCGTCGCGATTCAGGCCTTGCGTCTGATGTATTTCGAGGGGTTTTCGCGTTTTTTCAGCGGTGACGGCAACGAGTTCGTGCCATTGAAACTGATGGGTATCAAGTAAGCAGTTTTCCGATCAATATCGATTCTAGGAGAAATAAATGAACTGGCTGATCGCCTTGGTAGGTTTGTCCGTAGCAGCCATGATAATTTCGGGCGTATGGCTGGAGCTCAAGCCTGCTCGTACCCCTGCCCCACGCTTGCTCAAAGGGGGAATCCTGGCGAACTTCGTACTCGTCGGGCTGAGCCTTGCCGGCATGTTGTTGCTCGGACTTCAGGAGGCACTGGCAGCCGAACCCGTGGTCGGGGTCGTGCTTGAGATTTCGCTGGGCAAGGGGCTCGCATTGATCGGAATCGGCCTGCCCACCGCCATGGCAGCGATCGGTGCCGGAATCGCTCTCGGGCCGGTCGGTTCAGCTTCGCTGGCGGTAATCGCCGAAAAGCCGGAAATGTTCGGCCGAACGCTGATCTACATGGGCTTGGCCGAAGGTATCGCCATCTACGGTCTGGTCATGTCGATTCTGATGCTCGGCAAGATTTGACGGCATAAGTTCGAAGATGGCAAGCGCAGCTGACACGATTTCCGGCGGTGCACGACTGGTCGTCCTGGGCAGTGCCGCCTTGACCGACGGTTTCAGCATGATCGGTGCCGAGACCTATCCCGATGCGGACCCTGCACGGGTCGAAGCAGTTCTGGCGCAACTGGTCAAGGATGGTGATCCGGCCCTGGTTCTGCTCGAATCCAGCCTGTCGCACGCTGGCGGCATCTGGCTTGACCGATTGCGTAACGAAGGCGGGCGCATCGTCGTGACCGAACTGCCACACCTTGCAGCACCCCAGGATTATTCACCGGCGGTCGACGAGGTAGTACGTGCTGTATTGGGCCAGGAGGCGCTGAATTGATGGCTGTCAATCGCCCATGGAGTGAACTATGGAAGTAGATGCACAGGTAAGCCAACTGGAAGCGGCACTGATGAGACAGGCCGAAACCCTTGCCCGCGAGCAGCGACAGAACACGGAGTCCGCCAAGACCCGCATTCTGAAAGATGCTGCCGAGCGCCTGAAACTGGCCGAGGAACGGGAAATATTGGCGGCCAAGGTGGATGCCGAACACATTGTACGGCGCGAAGTACAGGTTGCCGAAGCGCGCATGGCCGCAGAGCTCGATCGCCTGCGCTGGGCGCTCACCGAAGCCACGCTATCAGACTTGCGGCAGGCGTTCGCCAATCTTGTCGATGATGAAGCGCGCTATTTGGCGGTATTGGAAGCCTGGCTTGCCAACTCTGCCCGGGAATTGCCGGCTGGCAACCTGATCGCCGAGGTGCGTTCGGCGGATGCGCCGAGGCTGGCTGGCAACTGGACACAAATCGTCGGGCGCGCCGCCCCGGGGCGCAAGGTTGAATTGCGCGTTCATGGCAAAACCAGCGAAGGCGGCATGCGCGTCCTTCTGGCCGACAATCGGGCGCAGATCGACCAGACCTTCGAGGCACGTCGTTCGCGACTGGCGGACGAGTTGGCCCGCGAGGCGATGGAACACCTGTTCGCCAGCGCCCCGAGCCTGGGAACCCTGGTTCATGGATAAATACAATACGAACGACTGGCCGGAAGCACTACGGTACATCCGGGTCACACCCTAGATCAACTGGAAATCATATGGGCAAGATACTTGAAATCAACGGCCCCCTAGTCAAGTTGCTATTACCGGAAGCCGTTATCGGCGAGCAGGTTCGCGTCGGCCAGATCGGTCTGGTCGGCGAAGTGATCAGCCGCGACGGGAACACCGCGCTCGCCCAACTTTATGAGGACACCGGCGGTCTGCGGCCTGGCGAGGTGGCTGACGGACTGGGCTGGCCGCTTTCGGTCGAACTCGGACCCGGCCTTCTCAATGCGATCTTCGACGGTGTGCAACGCCCCCTGAACGCCGTTCGGGACAAAAGCGGCGACCGCATTGCACGCGGCGTTTCAGTACCTTCACTGCCGCGCGACCGGCGCTGGCATTTCGCTCCTGATCCACAACGACTGAGTTCTTCGCGAATCAACGGTGGCGATGTGCTGGGAACGGTTCGCGAAACCGAATCCATCCTGCACCGCATTCTGGCTTCGCCCAAAACCCATGGCGAGTTGCTTGAACTGGCGCCGGAAGGCGACTACACCTTGGATGAGGTGATCGGCCGGATAAGACTGCCCGATGGTAAGATCGAAAAGCTGCGCATGTTCCACCGCTGGCCGGTACGCACGCCGCGCCCATACCGGCAGCGTGACCACGCCATCCAGCCCCTGATCACCGGACAACGCATCCTCGACACCTTCTATCCGCTATTGAAAGGCGGCAAGGCAGCCATTCCCGGCCCCTTTGGTGCCGGAAAAACCATGCTGCAGCAACAGATTGCGCGCTGGTGCAACGCCGAGATCGTCATTTACGTGGGTTGCGGCGAGCGCGGAAACGAACTGACCGACGTGCTGGAATTCATGCCCAAACTGACCGACCCGCACACCGGCCGCCCATTGATGGAGCGGACCCTGCTTGTTGCCAATACCTCCAACATGCCTGTGGTGGCGCGTGAAGCCTCGATATACGTGGGCATTACCATCGCCGAGTACTTCCGCGACCAAGGTTATGACGTTGTGCTTGTCGCTGATTCCACCAGTCGCTGGGCCGAAGCGCTGCGCGAAGTCTCCGGCCGGCTCGGCCAAATGCCGGTTGAGGAAGGATATCCGGCCTATCTCGGCTCACGCCTGGCGGCATTCTATGAACGCGCCGGCCGGGTCGAAACCCTCTCCGGCGGCCATGGTTCAGTAACCCTGATCGGCGCGGTTTCACCCCCCGGCGGCGATTTTTCCGAACCGGTGACCAGCCACACCAAGGAGATCGTTCAAACCTTCTGGGCACTCTCGAAGGAACTGGCAGACGCCCGTCATTACCCCGCAGTAGACTGGCTGGAGAGCTTTTCCGGTTATATCACTTCCACTGCCCGCTGGTGGGCCGAGAACGTCGACCCTGATTGGGAAACGGCACGTAGCCAGGCTCTCGACCTGCTCTCATCGTCCGAAGAATTGCAGCGTATCGTCAATCTGGTTGGTGTCGAAGCGCTGTCCAGCGAGCAACGGTGGACGCTTGAAGCATCCGTCCTGATCAAGGAAGGCCTGTTGCAACAGGCAGCGACCGACGAAACCGACAGCTTTGCTTCGCCGGAAAAGCAGTTCGCTCTGCTCGCTGCCTTGATCGAAATTTACTATCAGGGCATGAAACTGGTGAAACTCGGCGTGCCGGCGCGACGCTTGATCCAGATGCCCTTGCTGGCCCAGGCCCGACGCTGGAAGAGCCAGCATGGCTCGGACGACCTTGCCGCGCTGAAGGAAAAAACTGACCGGATTCAGGCGGAATTCGAACACATTGCGCTGGATTACGAACATGCACCGAACACCGCCTGAAAGGGAGTTCAGGCAAATCAAGGCTGATCAATCATGAAAAATATCGAATTCTGCACTGCGACCTCGGCCCAAGGGGGGCTCGTCGTGATGGGCGGCGTATCCGGTGTGGCGGCCGGATCTCGCGTGCAGTTGCGTGACCACACCGGACGCCTGCGTTCCGGCCTGGTCATCCGCGCCGCCGACGATTCTGTATTGGTCGAAGTCTTCGAGGGCACCGACGAATTGGACCTGGAACGCACCTGGGTCCGATTCCTCGACGAACCGTTCAAACTGCCGGTTTCGCGCGATATTCTCGGGCGCATGTTCAATGGTGCCGGGTTGCCGCGTGATGGAAGACCACCGATCATTTCCGCAGACCGCCGCGACGTCAATGGCGAACCGCTCAACCCGGCAGCCCGCGCCTACCCGCGTGAATTCATCCAGACCGGCATTTCTGCCATCGACGGCATGAACTCGCTGACCCGGGGCCAGAAACTACCGATTTTTTCGGGCGGCGGCCTGCCGCATAACCGGGTCGCGGCGCAAATCGTGCGTCAGGCCAAGTTGCTGGGTGACGAATCGTCCGAATTCGTCATCGTCTTTGCAGCCTTCGGTGCTTCACACGCCGATGCACGCTTTTTCCAGGAAAGCTTTGAGGAAAGCGGCGTTCTGAGCAAGGTCGTCATTTTTCTGAACCTGGCCGACGAACCGGTCATCGAGCGCCTGCTCACCCCACGGGCAGCGCTTACCGCTGCCGAATATCTTGCCTTCGACCTCGACTATCACGTGCTGGTGGTCATGACCGACATGACCGCCTATGCCGAAGCGCTGCGTGAAGTGGCTGTGCTTCGCGGTGACGTGCCGGCGCGCAAGGGCTACCCAGGCTATCTTTATTCTGACCTAGCAGAAATTTACGAGCGCGCCGGCCGCATCAGGAACCGCCCCGGATCGATCACGATGATTCCCGTGCTATCGATGCCTTCTGATGACATCACGCACCCGATTCCCGACCTGACGGGCTATATCACTGAAGGCCAGATTGTGCTTGGGCGCGAACTCTTCAATCAGGGTATCTATCCACCAGTGATGGTACTGCCATCCCTGTCGCGCCTGATGAAAGATGGCATCGGCAAGAATTTCACGCGCGAAGATCATCCCCACGTCGCCAGCCAGTTGTTCGCCAGTTACGCCAAAGCGCTCGAAGTGCGCGGTCTGGCCGCCATCATCGGCGCCGAGGAGCTCGGGGACAGTGACCGGCGCTACCTTAAATTCGCCGAAGCTTTCGAACAGCGTTTCATCGGCCAGGGTGAGGATGAAGATCGCAGCATTTCGGAAACCCTGAATCTTGCCTGGGATCTGCTCTCCATGCTGCCGGCCGCCACGCTGATCCGGGTATCCGAAGAAGAACTGGCAAAATACCACAAGCATGTGGACGCCAATGTACCTGAAACAAACACCTGAACATGAAAAAGCGCCTCTCCGTTCCGCCGACCAAGAACGCACTGCTGCAGGTTGCACGCGAGGTGCGCTTTCTCGAACAAGGCCAGCAGATGCTGGAGAAAAAGCGCGATCTGCTGACCCGGGTCGTATACGAACGACTGGCGCAGTACCGCGAACTGCGTAACCAGACCGAAAAGGAACTGAGAGATGCCTACCACTGGCTCGGTATTGTCCAGATGCGCATGGGTGGCCAGAAGTTACGCCAGGCCACAGTGGGCCTGAAGCCGGCGGTGACCTTGAAAATTGTCGCCCGCTCCAGTGTCGGCGTTGAATACCCGAGCATTTCCGCCACCCCGTTGCCGCTGCAAGCCGTCGGCCTCATGGGTACCGATGTCAGTTTCGACGAAGCGCGCATTCGCCTGCAAAGCCTGACAATCACCCTCGCCCGCCTCGGCGAAGCGGAAAATGCTCTATGGCGACTGCTGGCGGCCAGCCGCAAGACGCAGAAACGAGTCAACGCCCTGAAATACAATATCATTCCCCGCTACCACGCGACCGAGCATCATATCCGCGCCGCACTCGAGGAAGACGAGCGCAATACGCTGTTCCAGATCAAGGTACTGCGCGCACGGGCTGACGCATCCTGATCGCCACCGCATGAATTTGCCTTACGTCTCGACTTTCCTGGGTAACCGCTTCTTCCTGACCCGTCCGCATATCGACGACGTAGCGATCGAGGATATTGCCCATGGTCTCGCTTATCAATGCCGCTTCAACGGCCAGACCAGTGCCTTTTATTCCGTCGCACAGCACAGCTTGATGGTCATGTCGCTGGTACCACAGACGCTTCGGTTCCAGGCATTGTTGCACGATGCGGCGGAAGCATATCTGGGCGACATGGTGAAGCCGCTGAAACCCCTGTTTCCGGAGTTCAGCGTGATCGAAGCACGCGTCATGGCCATCATCGGCCAGCGTTTCACAATCGATCTGACTCATCTCGACCCGGCGATCAAGCACGCGGACATGATCGCCCTAGCCACTGAAAAACGCGACCTCATGCCCTATTCGACCGAGACCTGGTCTTACCTGCAAGGAATCAGACCCTTGCCCGAAAGTATCGAGCCAATGACTCCGCAAGCTGCAAAGAATGCCTTTTTGGAAGCATTCAGCAGGCTATCAGCGGACTGAAAAGAAAAAGGCCAATCCGAAGACTGGCCAAATCAGGTGTTTCCCGTTAGGGATGTGCCCAGGCTGGCGCCTCAATAGAGGACCTCGTGCCAGCGTCCGTCTGCCTGCATGTTTTCCTTCATGTCGACCCAGGAAGCTGTAGACCCGGCAATATCTCCGAGCGCTTTCTCGACCCGTGCCTGCATCTCATTGACACCGGCAAAATAGACATGGGTATCAGGACTGAGCATCATCTCAAGAACCTCGGTGGCGTTATGTTCCAGCGCCTTGTCGATATCCACCGGCGCATCGAAGAGCGGACGCGGGCTGACCGCCTGGAACGCCCTGAAGGTCGGCTGATAAACGTATTGCGCCAGATCCTTGTTTTCGTCATTCATGTAAAGCATTTCCAGGCCGGTCTTCGCACCATAAAACAGGCGCACCTTACCTTCCCAACTGCCGTATTTCTCGTAAATGGTACGAATCAGCGATCGGAACGGCGCGATGCCGGTCCCCATGCCGATCATCAGAATCCCTGCTTTGTGGTTCGCCGGAACCTCGAACGGATAACCGAAGGGGCCGGTAAAATCGACCGCAGAACCCACCGGAAGGTCGCACAAGTAATTGGAAGCAATGCCCTGATAACGCTCACCATTGAAGTCGTCGATATAGCTGTGGCGCTTGACGCAGATTGCAAACTCAACGCCACCATCGCGTTCGACATCATTGTCGGCAACCAGATAAAGACGCGGGTGGTATTTATTGCCGTATTGACCGGGCGCCATGACGCGCACGCACTGACCTGTCTTGCACGAGAATGACAAATCATCACGCCGAAATACGAGGTGTCGTACATCTTCGGTCGAATCCGGTGGGGTGATGCGCTGGGAACGTACCAGAGTAGCGGAATATTGCTTGTCCGCAGAAGGGTTGGTCAGCGTGGCGTTCGACATTCCTGCTCTCCAAACGATATTAAATAGCCAATTATATTGATGATACCCGAGTACTTGAGAATATTGCCATATACGTTGTAGTTTGCTCCGCTCCAGCTTAAAGCGAATCACACATGCCGGCAAAAGACGCTTCCCGTAAAAGCAAATGAAAGAACGGATACTCTTGCTGCCAGCAGAAAACGAAAAGCCTTCAAGCGTATGAACTTGAAGGCTTTTCAATTCTGGCGGAGAGGGCGGGATTCGAACCCGCGGTAGGGGATTACCCTACACACGCTTTCCAGGCGTGCGACTTAAACCGCTCATCCACCTCTCCGGAAGGCGCGCATTGTAGCAGAGGGGGACCTTTCCTCAAAGCGACATTCCTTGGCTGCACGTCAGGCAGACCGACGATCCGGCAAGTCAAATCCTGAAAATAAAATGCCCCCTACTCATCGGCAATGCCAAGCTCGCCATCGACCTTGCGCATCTTCCGGTTATAGAACCAGATCAGGCCCAGAAAGATAAACAGTGACCCTTGGGCAGCCATGTAAAAGCCTAGCGGAAAGCCGAATAGGCTTGATGAATTCAACTCGTCGGCAAACCAGCTGAGTCCGAAGATTACGGCAACCCAGACGAGAAGCAGCGAGAAGGTAAGGCGTCGGGTCTGCAGCCAGTACGAATCGCCCTCAAAAGTCTCGCCATGCACTTTGGTGCGCCGCAAGGCGTCGAGAAATGACGTGCCTTCGTCTTTCGGCTCGCCGGTGAACAGGCTGACCAGAATGATGGTGACGAAACCGGCGGCGACGCCAAAAACGCCTGCCGAGGTCGAATTGACATAAAACCATGGGGTCATGCGCAGGCCGCTGACGCCGATCCAGGATATGCTGTCCATTTCCATGCGAAAGATGTAATAGACGGCGACCAGCAACCCGACGATCATGCCCGTCAGCGCCCCGGCGCGGGTCGCCCGCCGCCAGAATATGCCGAGAACCAGTGCCGGAAAGAAGGCTGAACCGGCTATCGAAAAAGCCCAGGCGACCATAGCCAGGATGGTTCCCGGTTTCTGCGCCGCGACCATGGCGGCGAAGACGGCAACCACCAGCAACAGCGACTTCGAGATCACCAGGCGAAACTGGGTCGATGAATGTGGACGAAAGACGCGGTAATAAAGATCATGGGACAGTGCACTGGTAATCGTCAGCAACAGGCCGTCGGCAGTGGACAGGGCAGCCGCCAGCCCCCCGGCGGCAACCAGGCCCGAAACGACGTAGGGCATGCCGGCAATCTCGGGAGTGGCCAGTACCACCACGTCCGGATTGAGCGAAAGCTCGGCCAGCTGCAGGATACCGTCGCGATTGATATCCTCGATGCTGACCAACCCGACCTTACTCCATGCCGCAACCCAGCTCGGCAGGTTGACGATGGGGATATTGACCAGATTGGTAAACACCTCGTACTTGACGAATACGGCGTAGGCTGGCGCGGTGATGTAGAGCAGTAGAATGAACAACAGCGACCAGAATACGGATTCGCGGGCCTGACGGACGCTGGGTGTCGTGTAGTAACGCATCAACACGTGCGGCAGTGCGGCAGTACCGATAGTCAGGCAGAATACCAGCGCCAGAAAGTTGATGCGCAACGACCAGCTGGTCTCGGCGTCGCCGGGGAATGCCTCCGCATGATGCACGGGCGGAATCGCCCGTTCGGCGGCAGCATACATCGCATTTTCCCAGCGCAGGCGGGCCTGGTTCGGATCGTGCGGCAGGTCGCGACGCTGCTTCTCGAGTGCCACGATATCCCGCATCTGAGCATCGCTGGCCTTGAGCTCGTTGATACCGGCGGTCAGCTGCTCCCGTTCGAGTGAGAGCGAGTTCGGCAAGCGCATGATTTTCTGCGCATAGTCGTCGGCCCGCTCGCGGTAAAGGCTGCGCACCTCGATCTCGGCCGGACTGTCGAACAGCTTGTCCTCGAGCTGATGAACTTGTTGCAGCACCTGGCCATAAACCAGTTGCGGAACCGGGTTGCCGGTCACCGTCCACGACAGGATGGCGACCGGTGTCACATAGGCGACGATCAGGATCACGTATTGCGCAACCTGGGTCCACGTCACCGCACGCATGCCGCCGAGGAAAGAGCAGACGAGAATGCCGGCCAGACCGACGAAAACGCCGATCTCAAATTGCAGGCTGACAAAGCGGCTGGTAATCAGGCCAACGCCGTAAATTTGCGCCACGACATAGACGAAGGAGGCGAGAATCGCGGCGCCCACGGCGACCAGGCGAATTGCATTGCCCCCATAGCGGGCGGTCAGAAAATCGGGGATCGTGTATTCGCCGTAACGCCGCAGATAGGGCGCCAGAAGAAGCGCCACCAGAACGAAGCCGCCGGTCCAGCCGAGAACGAAGGCCAGTCCCTGGAAACCCGAAAGATAGAGGGTTCCGGCGAGACCGATGAACGAGGCGGCGCTCATCCAGTCGGCGCCGGTCGCCATGCCGTTGAAGAATGCCGGAATCCGGCGCCCCGCCACATAGAACTCGGAGACATCCGAAGTTCGGCTGACGATCCCGATCACCGCATACATCAAGATCGTGAACACCAGGAAGGCGTAGCCGATCCAGCGTGGCGGCATGCCGTGCCTTTCGAGCACGGCAAGCGACGCGACGAATATCAGGAAGCCGCCGGTGTAGAGCAGGTAGTAGCGTTGAAGCCTGGTCATGGCGCCCGGCATAGAAGACTAGCTAACTGTTGCGGCGCAGGAAGGAAGCGGATTTCGATTCCTCGATCAATTTTTCGGCAGTCAGGATTTCCTGGTCATTCGCCCGCGCCAGCACCATCTGGAACAAGCGCGCCAGCACCAGCGTATTTTCCATCGTGTCGCGCCGCTGGTCACCGCCGATGGCGAAGGCTTCCAGCCACTCGTCGAGCGGCCGCACCGTCGCCGACTTATCTTTGAACAGCGATGGCAGCAGCCAGGCCAGATCGATCCACTGCGGCTGGAAATCGACGGCCAGCCGCTCCTTGTAGGCGCGCTCAAGAAAGCCACTGACGAAAGGCACATGGTACGTAACGAGGGGCGCTTTGGCGGCGTAGGTAAGAAATGCTGTCAATTGGCTGTCGACCGCAACACCCTTGGCTTCATCGGCGGCGAAGTCGAGTGCGAAGGAGTCGGTCGCGATGACCGACCCGCCGCGCAGCGCGACCGCCGAAATTCCCAGTAGTTCGTCTTCGTCGGCCCGCGGCCCGCTGGTCGCGACATCGATCACCAGGTAGCGCATGTGAAAATGCTGCTCGTCCAGTTCCGGCGACGGGCTGGCGCGCCACGACGCGAGCGCCTGCTTGACGCTGGACGGCAGATTTTCCGGCTGGCGAGCATCGCCGCCGAAAAGGAATTTCTTGAGTCCGAACGCCATCAATGCACCTGGTAGTCAAGTTTGAGGCGGGACTGGATCTTGCGCGCCTGGCGGAAGGCTTCCTTGAGGATCCGGCGATCGAGTTCGTTGAGGCGATCGGGATCGATCAGGTTGTCGCCCTGCCGTCCCGGCTCGCCTTCCAGATACTGATGACGCAGGCGCAACAACTGGATGAAATCGAGCCCGTCGAGGATAGCGTCCATTTCCTCATCGCGAATCGACAGACGCTTGCCGACCAGACGCAGGCGCTGGATCGTATTGGTGTTGTGTACGCCGGTGGCCAGCGCATAGATGCGTGCCACGTCGACGAAGATGCGCGAGCCAAGCTTCTTGAGGTCGATCTTGCCCGGGTGTCCGGGTTCGAGGTCGGTGATGAAATCGCGAATCTTGCCCAGCGGCGGCGCGACGGTCAGTGCATTGCGCGCCATCGCCTGCAGGAACAGCCCGTTGTCAGCGGTCTGTGCGAGCAGGTGGCGACGCATCTGCTCGGCCAGTTCGGCCTTGCCGAACAGCGAGCGGAAATCGAAGAAGATCGAGGCATTGAGCAGCGCTTCCGGTTGCGGCGCCCTGATCCACTTGCTGAACTGCTCCTTCCACTCTTTCAGGCTCAAGCACCATTGTGGGTTGCTGGCCATGATGTTGCCCTTGCACAGCGGAAAACCGCAGCGGTCGAGATCCTTGTTGACGTCCAGCGCAAAAGCCAGAAAACGCTGGCGCAGCGCGTCGACCGCGGCCTCGTCGGCGCAGGCGAAGACGATGCCGTTATCCTGGTCGGTACTGAAGGTCTGTTC
>CAZGPO010000030.1:6334-15415 GCA_964527745.1 uncultured Dechloromonas sp. | reverse complement strand
GCTTGGCGGAAAGTGCGGTAGCGGGCAGGAGCAGTGCATCAACATCGTGAATCGGCGTCATAAAAACCTTTGGGGAAATGCGGATTGAGAGCCAATCGTCAGGCTCGAGGGTGTCGACGGGTTCCACATGAACCGGCGTTCCGGATGTACTCTTCCGCCAACCCGAATCACAAAAGAAGAGGTTTCTTGTGAAATACCTTTCCATTGTGCCCGAATTGCGGCCGCCTGCGCGCCAGTCACCAAGGGGCGGAGCGAAATGAACGGCGTAGTTTTGAGCCGGAGCGACCTGCGCGACGCCGAACTCCCGATCTACCCCGGGATTGCGCTTGACCGGATTACCGTCGTCGTTTCCGACGCGCTGGCTGCGCAGGCGCTGAGCGTGCTGCTGGCTGCCGATGCGATTGGCTTCGACAGCGAATCCAGACCGACCTTCCGCAAGGGCGAGGCAGCGACCGGCCCGCATCTGGTTCAGCTCGCCAGCGATACCCACGCCTACCTGTTCCCGGTTTCGCGTACCCACGATACCGCTGCCCTGAAGCAGATTCTCGAATCCCGCGCTGTGCTCAAGGTCGGCATGGGTCTCGACAATGACCGCAGTGCGCTCAAAGCGCGACTCGCCATCGAACCGGAGAACCTGCTCGATCTCGGCGAAGCGCTGCGCGGCCCGGGACATCGCGGGACGGTCGGCGCCAAAGTCGCGGTCGCTCATTTTTTCGGCCAGAAACTGCAGAAATCGAAGAAGACCGGCACCAGCAACTGGGCCAGCCCGCAACTAAGCGAGCGCCAGATCCTCTATGCCGCCAACGACGCCCATGTCGCCTTGCGGCTTTACCGGGCGTGGCTGCAAAGCGGCAAACCACTCGCATAACACTTCACTGGCGACCGCGACGGATTTGCACAAGGAATATCCCGCGCGAATGGCAATAGGTTTAAGATTTCCAACTTGCAAGCCGTATTCAACCGCTGATCGAAAATTCGCCAACAGATCACGATGCAGAAAGCCATCCCCGCCGGTTTGAAACCCCTGCTCGGTCGCAAGCATGCGCCGGGCGATTTCTGGGGCGCGCTTGCGGCGATGCTGGTCGCGCTGCCGGCATCGATCGCCTTCGGCGTCACCGTCTATTCGGCCATTGCCCCGAGCTACGCTGTCGTCGGCGCCTTGGCCGGCATCATCGGGGCGGCTGCGGTCGGCCTCGTTGCGTCAATCTTGGGCGGCACCGACCGCCTCATCAGCGCCCCCTGCGCCCCTGCGGCGGCGGTGCTTTCCGCCTTTGCCATCGAGTTGGTCGCACAAGGCGTCGCGCCCGAAATCATCGTGCTGGAGCTCATCCTGCTCGGCGTGCTGACCGGAATCGTGCAGGTGCTGCTCGGCTTCATCGGTATCGGTGCCCTGATCAAATACATCCCCTACCCGGTCGTCAGCGGCTACCTTTCCGGCGTCGGACTCATCATCATCGGCAGCCAGATTCCGAAATTCGTCGGTGTCGCCGACGACACGCACTGGTGGTCGGCGACGATCTCGCCCTGGCTGTGGGACTGGCGCAGTCTGGCCATCGGCATGGCGACCGTGCTGGTAACTCTGGCCGCACCCAGGCTGACGAAAAAGGTGCCCGGCACCATCCTCGGCGTCGCTGCCGGACTCCTGACCTACATCGTCCTGGCAACGCAGGACCCGGCGCTCTGGAACGTCACCGGCAATCGCTTGGTCATCGGCGCCCTGGGCGCTTCGCAAGATGGCTATTTCACGGCCATCACCGGACGCTGGCACGAGATCGGCGATCTTCGCCTGAACCAGATTGCCGCACTGCTCGGCAGTGCGCTGACGCTCGCCGCGCTGCTGTCGATCGACACGCTGAAGACCTGCGTCGTCGTCGACCAGTTGACCCGTACCCGCCACTATCCCAATCGCGAACTGGTGGCCCAGGGGATCGCCAATATCTCGTCGTCGGCCATCGGCGGCATCCCCGGCGCCGGCACCATGGGTGCCACGCTGGTCAACATCAACAGCGGCGCCCAGACGCGCATGTCGGGCATCCTCCAGGGCTTCCTGTCGCTGATCGCGGCGCTCGTCTTCGGTTCCTTCCTGGCCTGGGTTCCGGTTGCGGCACTGGCCGGCATCCTGATCGTCATCGGCATTCGCATGATCGACCGCACGGCGCTGCGCTTCATCGAATCGCGGGCCACCGTCTTCGACTTCGCCGTGATCATGGCGGTGATCGGCGTCGCGCTGACCGTCGGCCTGATCGCCGCCTCGGCAACCGGTGTCGCAATGGCCATCATCCTCTTCGTGCGCGAACAGATCGGCGGGTCGGTCGTCCGTCACAAGATCTACGCCAACCAGATGTCGTCGACCTGGTACCGTCCGGAAACCGAGATGCGCATCATCGAGGAAAAGGGTAACCAGGCGGTCATTTTCGAACTGCAGGGCAGCCTCTTTTTCGGCACCACGCAACAACTCTACAGCGAACTCGAACCCGAACTCGGCAAGCGCAACTACATCATCCTCGATCTCCGGCGCGTGCAGTCGGTCGATGTGACCGCCGCCCACCTGCTCGGCAACGTGCGCGAGGCCTTGCAGGAAAGAGGGGCGATGCTGCTGCTTTCCGGAGTCAGGGAGAAGTTGCCGAACGGGCGCAACCTGCGTGAATTTCTTGAACAGACCGGCGTCGTCAGCACCGACGACGACAATGTCGTCCGCATCTTTCCCGATCTCGATGCCGCCGTCGCCTGGGTCGAGGAACGCATTCTGGGCGAGCGGGATAAATCGTCGGCGGACGAGATGCCCATAGAGTTGCAACAGATGGACCTGTTCAGTGCGCACAAGGACGAGACGCTGAAGGACCTCGAGGCGCGGCTGGAAATTCGTGCCTACAAGGCCGGCGAAACCATCTACGCGCTGGGCTCGCCGGGCGATGCGATCTACTGGATTCGGCGTGGCACGGTGCGCATTTTCGCCCCGCTCGGTGCCGGCCAGACACGCCATGTCGCCAGCTTCGGGCGTGGCGATTTCTTCGGCGGCCTGGCCTTTCTCGACAACCGGCCACGCGGCAACGATGCCGTCGCGCTGACCGATACCGAGGTCTATGTGCTGGCCCGCGAGCCGTTCAACCTGCTCGCCGAAGAGCACAAAAAACTGGCCTTCAACCTGATGAAAGCCATCGCCCGTACGCTGGCGGTGCGCCTGCGCTACGCCGACGCCGAACTGGCCATTCGTCAGGAATACTGAACCTCCCCTTTCAGATATGCCAGCGCCGCGCGACCTCGACGGCGGCGCGCCAGCGTTCAATTTGCGCCTTGCGCTCCGCTTCGCCGAGCGCCGGCTCGAAACGCCGCTCAAGTTGCCAGTGCGCGGTCAGCACCGCGCGGCTCTCCCACAACCCGACGCCGATACCCGCCAGATAGGCGGCGCCGAGCGCCGTCGTTTCGGTGACCTGCGGACGCAGCACCGGCACCCCGAGCAGGTCGGCCTGCAGTTGCATCAGCAGATCATTGGCGGCGGCACCGCCATCGACGCGCAACTCGCTGAGCGCGATGCCCGAATCGGCGACCATCGCTAACGCCAGATCGGCGCTTTGCAGCGCGATGGCGTCAAGCGCCGCGCGCGCGATGTGCGCCCGCGTCGTGCCGCGCGTCATGCCGAGCAGCGTGCCGCGCGCCAGCGGGTCCCACCACGGCGGACCAAGCCCGACGAAGGCAGGTACCATGATCACACCGCCGCTGTCGGGAACGCTGGCAGCCAGCGCCTCGATCTCCGCCGCGCTGGCAATGATGCCGAGACCGTCGCGTAGCCACTGGGTAATCGCGCCAGCCATGAAAATTCCACCTTCGAGCGCGTACTCGAAGCCGGCGCCACATTTCCATGCGACGGTCGTCAGCAGGCCGTGCTGCGAAGCGGTTGCGGTCGACCCGGTATTCATCAGCAAAAAACAGCCGGTACCGTAAGTGTTCTTGGCCATCCCCGGTGTAAAGCAAGCCTGGCCGAAAGCCGCCGCCTGCTGGTCGCCGGCGATTCCGGCAAGCGGAATCGGCGTTCCGAACAGGCTTGCCTCACAGACATCGATGACCCCGCAACTCGGCACCACCTCGGGCAACAGGGCGCGCGGAATGGCGAGGATACGCAGCAGTTCGTCATCCCATTCGCCGCGGTGAATGTTGAAGAGTTGCGTGCGTGACGCGTTCGAGGCATCGGTGACATGGCGCCGGCCACCGGTCAGTTGCCACAGCAGCCAGCTGTCGACGGTACCGAAGCCCAACTCGCCGCGTTCGGCGCGGTCCCGGGCAGCGGGAATACTGTCGAGCAGCCAGCCCAGCTTGGTGCCCGAGAAATAGGGGTCGAGAACCAATCCGGTGCGCGCGCGGAACAAGGGCTCGTGACCGTCGGCGGCGAGTTCCGCGCAGCGCCCGGCGGTGCGCCGGTCCTGCCAGACGATGGCCGGGGCGAGCGGACGGCCGCTGGCTCGTTCCCACAGCACCGTGGTTTCGCGCTGGTTGGTGACACCGATGGCGGCGACCGCGCTGGCAGCGATTCCACTTTGCGCTAGCACCTGACGCGCGCAGGCGAGCTGGCTCTCCCATATTTCATCGGCATCGTGCTCGACCCAGCCGGGCTGCGGAAAATGCTGGGTCAGTTCCTGCTGGGCAGTCGCCACGCGCCGGCCTTCGGCATCGAACAGGATGGCACGCGAACTGGTCGTACCCTGATCGAGAGCGAGAACGTATTTCACCGCTGGTCTCCATTGATTGTGCCGATGCCGGCAAGGGAAGCTCGTCGCCACTGTCGCGCATTTGCTGGCGATATCATTTACCATTGTCTGCGCTGCGGCAACCGAAATGTCGGGGCCTCTTTTCGGCACCACAGTTGTGCGAACCGCGCATCGTCTTTCCCGAAAGACCAGGGCACTTTCTCGATTCGCCGTTGTCATGAAGCCGGAAGGAACCACAAGATGACGCCCAGCCAACCCGAAACCACCCCCGACCTGCACGACAATCCCGCTTCTCCGCTGGCGGCGATCAATCCGGTTCCGGTCGGCGCTCCCTTCGCCTGGCTGGCCCGGGGCATTGCCGACCTGCGCGCTGCCCCGGCGGCAAGTCTTTTCTACGGCGCCGCCTTCGCCGTGATGGGCTGGCTGATCGTCTTCTTCTACGGCCACGCCTATTCGCTGACCGTCGCCCTGATGGGCGGTTTCATGCTGCTTGGTCCCGGGCTGGCGATGGGACTTTACGGCCTGTCGCGGCAGCGCGAAAACGGTGAAATCCCGCGCCTGCTGCCGTCACTGACCATCTGGCGCAGCAATCTTTCCAACCTCGGCATTTTCGCGCTGGTCACCGGCGTCGTACTGTTGATCTGGGCACGCGCATCGCTGGTGGTTTTCGCCGTCTTCTACACCAGCGGCCTGCCCAGCACCGACGATTTCCTGCGCGAATTGCTGGCTTTCGAGAACGCCGAATTCGTGATCGCCTATCTGGTCATCGGCAGCGGCTTCGCCGCCTTCATCTTTTCAATCAGCGCCGTCGCCGTACCGCTGATGCTCGACCGCGACAAGGACGCTGTTTCGGCCATGCTGCTCAGCCTCGCCGCGGTGGCCAAGAATCCGCTGCCAATGCTGGTCTGGGCCATCCTGATCGTCACGCTGGCCGGCATCGGATTCGCCACCGCCTTCATCGGACTGATCGTCATGATCCCGATTCTCGGCCATGCCACCTGGCACGCCTACCGCGCGCTGGTTCAGCCAGGCGATAAAACGGACTAACGATGGCAGGATTTCCGGTTTGCTCGAAATAGAAAGCCTCTCAAAACAATTCAACGGGCGCAGCGTGCTGCAGGATGTCTCGCTGCGCCTGCAGGCCGGCGACTATGTGGCGATCGTCGGCGAATCCGGGGTCGGCAAATCGACCCTGCTCAATCTGGTCGCCGGACTCGACCGCCCCGACAGCGGACGACTGCTGCTCGACGGCATAGACTACGCGCAGCTCGGCGAAGATGCGCTGACCCGGCTGCGGCGCGACAAGCTGGGCTTCGTTTTCCAGGCTTTCCATGTCCTGCCACATCTCACCGTCCGTCAGAACGTCGCCCTGCCGCTCTGGCTGCAGGGCCTGCACGGCAGCGCGGCGGACGACCCGGCACAACAGTTGCTGGAAGCGGTCGGCCTCGGTGAACGGGCCGCCAGCTGGCCGCGCGAACTCTCCGGCGGCGAACTGCAGCGTGTGGCGATTGCCCGCGCCCTGATCCATCGGCCGCGCCTGGTGCTGGCCGACGAACCGACCGGCAACCTCGACCCGGGTAACGGCAAAAAAGTGCTCGACCTGCTCGGCGAGCGCATTCGCGAGGCTGGGGCGATCGGCATTCTGGTCACCCATTCGCAGGAAGCGGCCGCCACCGCGGACCGCATCCTGCACCTCACCGCCAGCGGCCTGCACGCGTGAAACTGGCGCCGGTCTTCCTCGGCTCGCTGGCACGCCGGCGCATGGCAACCCTGTTTTCATTCGTCGCCATCGTCCTCGGCGTCGCCCTCGGCATGGCCGTCCAGGCGGTGCATGAGGCGGCCTTGAGCGAGTTCGGTCGCGGCCTGCGCACGCTGTCCGGCGCCGCCGACCTGCAGGTGATCGGGCCGCGCGGCGGCTTCGACGAAAATCTCTACGCCCTGCTCGCCGCGCGTCCGGAAGTGGCGGCGGCGAGCCCGGTCATCGAACTGGAAGCGCGCCAGGCCGGCAGCGAAGACACGCTACCCCTGCTTGGCATCGATGTCTTCGCGCTGGGCGCCGTGACGCCGCAACTGTTGCCAAGGCCGGCCGCCGACGCCGGACGTTTCGCGACGCTAGCCCCCGACAACCTCTTCCTCAGCGATGGCGCCAGGGAAGCGCTCGGACTCAAGACCGGCGACCCCCTCACGCTGCAGTCGGGCACCGTGACGACGACCCTGAATGTCGCCGGCGACATCCCGGGTGCCGGCGACAAGCGCCGCCTGGCGGTGATGGACATTGCCGCCGTCCAGGACCGCTTCGCCCGCCACGGACTGCTGACGCGCATCGATCTCCGGCTCGCCGCCGGGGTGACGCCAACGGTGGCCAGTGCCACGCTGGCCGGCCTCCTGCCGGCCGGCGTCATGATCGAGGCACCCGATGCGGCCACCGACCAGGCCGCCAACCTGTCGCGCGCCTACCGGGTCAACCTGACCATGCTTGCCGCTATCGCCCTGCTCACCGGCGGCTTTCTTGTTTTCTCGGCGCAGGCCTTGTCGGTGGTGCGCCGGCGCACCGAATTCGCCTTCCTGCGCGCGCTCGGCCTGGCCCGCCGCACCCTGTTCGCCTGGCTGGTCGGCGAAGGGGCGGCAGTCGGGCTGGCCGGCGGCATCGCCGGCGTCGCGCTCGGCTATGCACTGGCCTGGGTCGCCCTGAGCGCACTCGGCGGCGATCTCGGCGCCGGCTATTTTCCTGGACTAAAACCAAGCTTGCGGCTGCAACCGCAAGTCATCGCCATCTACGTGACGCTCGGCATGCTGGCTGGCATTGCCGGGGCCTGGCTGCCGGCGCGTGAAGCGGCAACCGTGGCGCCGGCGCAAGCGCTGAAATCCGGCGACGGCGCGGCGCTGGCAGGGGGTCACGGGCATCCGCGAACGGGCTTGGCACTGCTTGCGGCGAGCCTGCCGGCCAGCGCCATTCCGCCGCTGAACGGTCTGCCGCTCGGTGGTTACCTGGCTGTCGCCAGCCTGCTGGCCGGTGCCGTCATGCTGTTGTCGGTACTCGCCGCCGGTGTCGCCAGCCTGCTGCCGCAGCGCGGACCGGTCGCCACCCGCCTGGCCGCTGCCCGCCTCGGTGCTGCGCCTGGCCATGCCGTCGTCGCCGCCGCCGGCGTGCTGACCAGCGTCGCCTTGGCGGCGGCGATGGCAATCATGGTCACCTCGTTCCGCGCGTCGGTCGACCAGTGGTTAACGCAGATCATGCCTGCCGACCTTTATCTGCGCGCCGGCCAGGCCAAAAGTACCGGGTTTCTCGATCCCGAGTTGCAGGCCAAAATTTCTGCTGTTTCCGGTGTCGACCGTGCCGCTTTCACGCGCCACGAAAACCTGCGCCTGGCGACCGGGCTAGCGCCGGTGGCGCTGATTGCCCGACCGCTGGCGGCCGATGGCAGCGACCTGCCGCTGGTCGGCACGGCGCAACCCGCCAGCCAGCCGTCGATCTGGATTTCCGAAGCGATGCAGGATATTTACGGCTGGCGCACCGGTCAGCAAGTGACGCTGCCACTGGCCGGCAAGGTCGCCAGCCTGCATGTCGCTGGCATCTGGCGCGACTATGCGCGGCAGACCGGCGCCGTCATGATCGATCTCGCCGATTATCGCCGCCTCACCGACGACCTGCTGGTCAACGATGCGGCGATTCACCTCGCCCCCGGCGCGCTGCCCGACCAGGTGGCCGCCGCGCTGCGGGCGCTGGCCGGGCCGGGCGCACTGGACCTGGCGCGACCGGGCGAAATCCGGGCAATCAGCCTGGCCATTTTCGACCGCACCTTTGCCGTCACCTATCTGCTCGAAGCGGTCGCTATCGCCATCGGTCTGGCCGGGGTCGCCGCCAGCTTCGCCGCGCTGGCCGCGGCGCGCCGGCGCGAGTTCGGGATGCTGCGCCACCTTGGCCTGACCCGACGCCAGATTGGCTGGATGCTGGCCGAGGAAGGCGCACTGGCAGCGGCGGTCGGCGTGCTCGGCGGACTCCTTGCCGGCGGTGCCATCGGCCTCGTGCTGATCGAGGTGGTCAACCGCCAGAGCTTCCACTGGAGCATGGATCTCCACGTCCCGTGGGTGTCGCTGGCAGTGTTCGCCATCGGCCTGGTAACGCTGGCCGCGCTCGCTGCGCTGCTCGCCGGACGCCAGGCGATGCGTCAGGATGCGGTGCTGGCAGTACGCGAGGACTGGTGATGCGCCGCCGCGGATTTCTTCTGGCGCTGGCCGCCCTGTCCGGTTCGGGCCTGGCGAGGGGTGCCGGCCAAGCGGATGACTTTGCCCCGGTGGTCCCCGGACACCGGCTGGTTTTTCCCGACGATTACGGGGCGCACCCGGCGTTCCGTACCGAGTGGTGGTATGCGACCGG
>CAZGPO010000030.1:0-6234 GCA_964527745.1 uncultured Dechloromonas sp. | reverse complement strand
CCAAGGCGCGCGACCCGCGTCACGCCAGCTATTACTACAGCCGCCCGCAGCTTTCGGTAGCGGGCAGCGTGACCGAAGCCGGTCAGACGCAGCGCGTGGCCGGCCGCGCCTGGCTCGATCACGAATGGTCGAGCGAATTGCTGCCCGATGGGGCGCAGGGCTGGGACTGGGTCGGCCTCAATCTCGATGATGGCAGCGCCTTGATGGCTTTCCGCCTGCGCGATGCGGACAACCTGCCACTGTGGTCAGCCGCCACCTTCCGCCAGGCCGCCGGTGCCAGTACGACCTTTCCGCCGCAAGCAGTGAGCTTCGAGCCGCTGCGCCACTGGCGTTCGCCGCGCACCGGCATCAGCTTCCCGGTTGCCTGGCGTCTGCGCGTCGGCCAGCGCGAATTCGAACTGCAAGCCCTGCTCGACGATCAGGAACTGGACAGCCGCCGTTCGACCGGCGCCATCTACTGGGAAGGAGCGGTCCGCCTCATCGAAGCGGGGCGTGAAATCGGGCGCGGCTATCTGGAAATGACCGGTTACGGCGAGCGCATCCGGGTCGGCTAGAGCAGTCGGCGTTGCATTCGTCAGGCTCGGGGTTCATGCTTTGCCTTAACAGGAGGTAGCGATCGTGCGCTTGAGCTTTCTTGGCGCGGCCGGCGAAGTGACCGGTTCGTGCACGTTGGTGGAAACGGGCAACACCCGTTTTTTGGTCGATTGCGGGATGTTCCAGGGTGGCCGCGAAGCGCGGGCCAAGAACCTGCATGCGCTGGATTTCGGATTCAACGCCCGCAACATCGATTTCGTGCTGCTGACCCACGCTCACATCGATCATTCAGGCCTGCTGCCGCGCTTGATGGTGCTTGGTTTTCGCGGGCCGATCTACGCGACGCCGGCCACCATCGACCTGCTCGAAGTACTGTTACCGGACAGCGCGCACATCCAGGAGAAGGAAAACGAGTGGCAGTTGCGCCACCGCCATCGCCGGGGCAAGAGCGAACGCGGCGTCACGCCGCCGCTGTACACGGTGACTCAGGCGCTGGCGACGCTCAAGCTGTTGCAACCGGTCAACTACCATGAACCGATTTCACCTGTAGACCCGGTCAAGGTCTGCTTCCACGATGCCGGCCACATTCTCGGCTCGGCCTGGCTGGAAGTGACGGTCAACGGCGAGGGTCGGCCGCGCAAACTGGTCTTCTCCGGTGATCTCGGCATGCACGACCGGCCGGTGCTGTACGACCCCGAGAAGGTGGTGCCGGAAGCCGATCTGCTGCTGATCGAATCCACTTATGGCGACCGCCTGCATCGTTCGCTCAAGGAAACCGAGGATGAAATCGTTGATGCCATCGCCCGCACCCAGGCCACGCACGGCAACCTCGTCATCCCCTCCTTCGCAGTCGGCCGCACCCAGGAAATCATTTACTTGCTGGCCGATCTGGTGCGCCGCCAGCGCATCGCGCCGATCATGGTCTATGTTGACTCGCCGATGGCAAGCGCCGCAACGCGGATAACGCTCGACCACCCGACGCTGATCGACCCTGAAACCCATTCACTGATCGCCTGGCAGCGGAAACACCCGGAAAAGATGAAGCTCGAGTTCGTCGCCGATGTCGAGGCTTCCCGGGCGCTCAACAATGTTCGCAGCGGCGCGGTGATCATTTCGGCCAGCGGCATGTGCGATGCCGGGCGGATCAAGTATCACCTGCGCGAAAATTTGCCGCGCAGCGAATGCAGCATCCTGATCGCCGGCTTCCAGGCCGCCGGCACGCTTGGCCGGCGACTGGTCGACGGCAAACGGCTGGTCAATATCTTCGGTCAGCCGGTGCCGGTCCGGGCGCGTATCTACACAGTCGGTGGTTTGTCGGCGCATGCCGACCAGGCGGCGCTGCTCGCCTGGCTGGGCGGTTTTCACTTGCCGCCGGGCCACACCTTCGTCGTCCATGGCGAGGCGGCCGCCGCAGCCAACTTCGCGACGGCGATCAGGGAACAATTGGGCTGGCCCGAGGTGCGCCTGCCGACCCACGGCGAGCAATTTACGCTCTAAATCCGGACCGTTGCGGTCGACCGGAAAAAGGGCGCAAAAACAAGGGGCGCCGATTACGGGGCGGCACTTGTACCGCTCGCTTCGGGCAGGCCGATCTCCTGCCACAGCAGCATCCCGCCGCGCAAGTTGGCAATGCGCGTGAACCCCGCCTGGCGGAGGATCACCGTCGCCTGGCCGGAACGCATGCCGGCATGGCAGACCGGAATTACCGGCTGATCGCGCGGCACCTCGGCGACCCGATCCTTCAGTTCGCTCAACGGGACCCACTGCGCGCCGGGGATGCGGCCCAGACGTTCGTCCAGTTCCTCGCGCTGACGCACATCGAGCACATGTACTTCGCCAAGGTGTTCGGCGACCCACTCGGGGTCGATTTCGAGCAGGCCGGCGTAGCTCTGGCGGACCGGACCCCAGTCGGCCGGGCGCGGCATCGCCGCGTCATCGGGCATGCCCGAGCGCATGTTCGCCGGTACCGCGATGTCGATCTGTTTGGGGTGCGGCAGATGCAAATTTTCCATGAAGCCGACGAAATCGCGCTCGTCGGCCTGGCCGCCGATGCGCGGGTTGTAGGTGCGTTCCTCTGCAACCGTGGACATCGTGCGTCCGCTGTAATCGTGGGCCGGGCAGATCATGCAGTCGTCGGGCAGGCTGAAAATCTGCCCGGTAATCGAGCGAAACAGCGTCGCCGCGTTGCCCTGCTGGAAATCGCAACGGCCGGCACTGCGGATCAGCAGGCAGTCGCCGGTAAACGCCATCCTCTGGTCATCGCTGACATAGGTCAGGCAGCCGTCGGTATGGCCGGGCGTCGCCCGTACTTCCAGGTAACGCTCGCCGAAGTCCACCCGGTCGCCTGCATCGAGGCGCAGGTCGGCGCCTTCCAGCGCATCGCCATAGCGCTTCGAGATGCCGATACGGCAGCCGGTGGCCAGATGCATGAGCCAGGCGCCGGTTACGTGGTCGGCGTGGCAATGTGTGTCGAGCACGGCGACCAGATGCAACCCGAGTTCCTCGATCAGTGCACGGTCGCGGAAATGCTGCTCGAACACGGTATCGATGATCACTGCCTGGCGACTTTGCGGGTCGCCCAGCAGATAGGTATAGGTCGACGACGCGGCGTCGAAAAGTTGCCGAAAAATCAGCGAGTCGGACATGGACACTCTCCGTCAAGGACATCTGCGGAGAATCTAGCCCTTCCCGTGCCGAGGTGGCAAGCGTTTTGCCGAGAACGCAGCTCCGGATGCGTCAGCCGGTACTCCAGCCGCGCGGCCGGATCATGCCGGCGATCTTGCAGGTCTGCTTGACGTAGCCATAGGGGAAGAGTTCGAACAGGCGCTCCTTGGCCACTTTCTTGTCGCTGCCACTGTGTTCGGCGAGATCGCTCACCACATGCCGGACATCCGGCGCCACCTGATGTTCGCGCCAGTAATCCCGCATGAAGCGGAGGATCGGCCAGTATTCGTCGGTCAGCTCGATTTCCTCTTCCGCAGCCAGTTCGCGGGCAATCGTGTCGTCCCATACCTCGGGGTCGATCAGGTAACCTTCAACGTCGCGTTCGACTTCGATCGTCGTTTCCATGGTCATTCTCCTTTTCAGCAAACGGGGTTAGCAAAGACTAATGTTTCGAATGGATTATGGTCAAGCGATATTATTTTGTATTAAATATCGAAAGTATCGATTTATAAGGCAATCAGCGACATGGACACCAACCAGGCACGCACCTTTCTGGCGATCACCGCCCACGGCAGTTTTCTCGAGGCGGCCCATCGCCTTCACCTGACTCAATCGACGGTGAGTGCCCGCATTCAGCGTCTCGAGGAAGCGCTCGGGGTCCGCCTGTTCGTGCGTAACCGTGCCGGCGCGACGCTGACCACCGCCGGAAGCCGCTTCGCCGATTACGCCAAACGCCTGGTCTTGACTGCCGAACAGGCACGGCACCATGTCGGACTGCCCAGCCGCTACCGTGCCACGCTGCGCATTGGCGGGCGTATCGCGCTCTGGGACAGCCTGCTGCCGGCCTGGATGGACTGGATGCGCGGTCAGGCAAGCGATGTCGCCATCCGCAGCGAAATCGGCTTCGAGGCGGACCTGATGCAGCGCCTGATCGAGGGCACCCTCGATATCGGCCTGATGTACAGCCCCAGCCACAGTCCCGGGCTGGTCGTCGAACATCTCTTCGACGAAACCCTGATCCTGGTCAGCAGCCGACCCGACGACCACGCACCCGGTGAAGACTACATTTACGTCGAATGGGGGGCGGCCTTCGACATCCAGCACACCCAGAGCTATCCCGACCTCGAACCGCCGCCGCAGGTGGTCAATATCGGCTGGCTGGGCGTCCAGCTCATGCTGGCCAACGGCGGCTCGTGCTACCTGCCGGTACGCATGGCCGAGCCGTTGATCGCTGCCGGACGTCTGTACGCGGTCAGCGATGCGCCGCGCTACCCGCATCCGGCTTACATGGTCTACCCGAAGGAAAGCGACAATTCGTTCATCCCGCTGGCGCTCGACGGCCTGCGCTCGCTGATCCGTGGTCTCTGATTCGATGGCGCACTACTGGATGAAGATCAGGCGCAGATCGTTGACGTTGGTCAGCGTCGGCCCGGTGACGACCGAATCGCCGAGCGCCGCGAAGAAGCCGTGTCCGTCGTTGCCATCCAGGGCATCCTGTGGCCGGATGCCCTGCGCCCAGGCGCGCGCCAGGGTATCAGGCGTCAGCACGGCGCCGGCGATCTCTTCCACGCCATCGACGCCATCGCTATCGCCGGCAAGGGCATGAATGCGTGGATTGCCGTTCAGCGCAATAGCCAGTGCCAGCAGGAATTCGACATTGCGCCCACCGCGCCCGTTGCCGCGCAAAGTCACCGTGGTTTCACCGCCGGACAGCAGGACGCACGGCGACGCGAACGGCTGACCGTGGCGCGCCACCTGCAGAGCAATGCCGCCCAGCGTCTTGGCCACATCGCGCGCTTCGCCTTCGATGGCATCGCCCAGGATGTACGCGCCAACGCCGGCCGCGCGGGCAACATCAGCGGCGCGTTCGAGCGCCATTTGCGGGGTAGCGATGATTTTCGTGACACTGCCATGCAAGTGCGGATCGCCCGGCTTGATCGATTCCCCGGCACCCGATTCGAGAATCTCGCGCACCGCCGGCGGCAGTGCGATGCTGTAGCGGCGGAGAATGGCCAGCGCGTCAGCGCAGGTGGTCGCATCAGCGACGGTCGGCCCAGAGGCGATATCGGCAGGATCGTCACCCGGCACGTCGGAGATCAGCAGGGTAACGATCCGGGCCGGGTGACAAACGGCGGCCAGCCGCCCACCCTTGATCGCCGACAAGTGCCGCCGCACGCAGTTGATTTCGCTGATGCTGGCGCCGCAAGCGAGCAAGGCACGACTGACCGCCTGCTTGTCCACCAGCGTCAGCCCCGGCAGCGGCAAGGGCAGTAGCGCCGAACCACCGCCGGAGATCAGGCAAAGCACCAGGTCGTCTGCACCAAGGCCAGCGACCAGCGCCATGATCCGTTCCGCCGCAGCGAGGCCGGCTGCATCCGGTACCGGGTGCGCCGCCTCGACAATTTCGATGCGGGCGCAGGGCACGGCATAGCCATAACGGGTTACGACCAGACCAGACAGCGGCCCCGCCCAGTTTGCTTCGACGACCCGCGCCATCTCCGCTGAAGCCTTGCCGGCACCGATCACCACCAGACGCCCGCGCGGCGCCTCGGGCAGGTGCTCCGGGAGACAGACAACCGGCTGTGCGGCAGCGATGCCTGCCTTGAACATGCGCAGCAACAGCTCGGAAGGAGCGGATTGGATCATTGCGCGGACAACTCGATCGACAGCGATTTGCTGGGCACCCGGCTAGCCGATGGCGGCCGCCACACCTGCCTTGGCAATTTGCCCATCCTGTTCCGGCTTGACCCCGGAAACACCGACTGCGCCAACCACCTGGCCGTCGATGATGATTGGCACCCCGCCCTCGAGCATGCTGTCGAGCGGGACGGAAAGAAAGGATACACGGCCGGCGTTGATCATCTCTTCGTAAATCCGTGATTCGCGGCGTCCGAGCGCGGCAGTCTTTGCCTTGTCGGGCGCAATGTAGGCACTGATCTGCGGACAGCCGTCGAGCCGTTCCAGGGCGAGCGGATGCCCGCCATCGTCGGAAACCGCAATGGTCACGGCCCACTGGTTGCGCAATGCCTCTTCACG
>CAZGPO010000029.1:12872-15717 GCA_964527745.1 uncultured Dechloromonas sp. | reverse complement strand
AAAAGCTCAAACCGTGGCTTGTCGCGGTCGACCGGAAAAAAGTGCTGCAAAACGCCAAGTACGACCAGCACGTCTTCGCCAACCACGGCGTCGCGCTGGCCGGCATCGCACACGACACCATGCTGCAGAGCTATGTCATCGAGTCCGACAAGGGCCATGACCTCGGCCAGTTGTGCAGCCGCCACCTCGGCCTAGCCACCATCGCCTACGAAGACCTGTGCGGCAAGGGCGCCAAGCAGATCGGCTTCGACCAGGTCGATATCGAACGCGCCGCCACCTACGCCGCCGAGGACGCCGACGTCACGCTGCGCGTCCATAACGTTCTGCATCCACAGTTTGCCGATGAACCGGGTTTGAGCCGCATTTACCACGACATCGAAATGCCGGCTCGCCAAGTCATCTGGCAGATCGAGCGCAACGGCATTCTGATCGACGCCTCCGTGCTCTCCCGGCAAAGCCACGAAATGGGCCAGAAGATCATGGCCCTCGAAGCGCAGGCTTACGAGCTGGCCGGCCAGCCCTTCAACCTCGCTTCACCCAAGCAACTGGCCGAAATTCTCTTCGAAAAACAGGGCCTGCCGATCAAGAAGAAAACGCCATCGGGCGGCCCGTCGACCGACGAGGAAGTCCTCTCCGAATTGGCTCTCGACTACCCGCTGCCCAAGCTGCTGCTCGAACACCGCAGTCTGTCCAAACTCAAGGGCACCTACACCGACAAGCTACCACGCATGGTCAATCCGCAGACCGGCCGGGTGCATACGCATTTTTCGCAAGCCGCCGTCGTTACCGGGCGCCTTGCCTCCAGCGACCCCAACCTGCAGAACATCCCGGTGCGCAGCGAGGAAGGCCGCAAGATCCGCACCGCCTTCATCGCACCACCGGGCAGCAGCATAGTTTCGGCCGACTATTCGCAGATCGAGCTGCGCATCATGGCCCACCTCTCGGGCGACGAAGGCCTGCTCCACGCCTTCTCGCACGGCGAGGACGTGCACCGCGCGACAGCCGGCGAAATCTTCGGCGTCACGCCGCTCGAAGTCGGCCCCGATCAGCGCCGCGTCGCCAAGAGCATCAACTTCGGCCTGATCTACGGCATGAGCGCCTTCGGCCTCGCCCGCCAGCTCGGGCTCGAACGTAGCGCGGCGCAGACCTACATCGACCGCTACTTCGCGCGTTACCCCGGCGTCGCCCGTTACATGGAAGAGGCGCGCGAGTCGGCCCGCCAGCACGGCTACGTCGAAACCGCATTCGGCCGCCGGTTGTGGTTCCCGGAAATCCGCTCGAGCAACGGCAATCGCCGCCAGGGCGCCGAGCGTGCGGCGATCAACGCACCGATGCAGGGAACGGCGGCCGACCTGATCAAGCTGGCGATGATCGCGGTGCAGGACTGGCTGTTGCGGTCAACGCTGAAATCACGCCTCGTTTTGCAGGTTCACGACGAACTGGTGCTGGAAGTGCCGGACGACGAACTGATGGATGTCCGCACACACCTGCCCCGACTGATGGGTCATGTGGCGCAACTCAAGGTGCCGCTTGTCGTCGAGGTCGGTGTCGGGCCGAACTGGGAAGCGGCGCACTGACCCGAGCAGCTTAACTCCTTGTTCGACATGCATGAGAAACTTTTGCCGAGAACAGCCCTGTCCTTTTCCACCCCTGACCTAACCAACAAATGAAACTTCTGAGCCACCTGAGCTATTTAATTTACTGGATCAGCGGAAAACGAAGTTTCAAGAAAGCATCACTGCTCTTAACCAGACACGGCTTTTCACAGAAAAAGACCATAAAGATCCTTGAGCAGGCCGGTGCGATATTCAACAAACCAGCAACCATTCGCAGCCCCTTATTCATTGACGAAGGCGCGAAACTGGTAATCGGCGAGCGCGTATTTATCAATTTCGCCCTAACTGTAATTGGTACTGGAAAAATCACAATTGAGAGAAACTCGCTGATTGGTCCAAACGTAACACTCATTACCGCTTCACATCACATGAATCCGGAGCAGCGACTCGCAGATCGATCAGCCATCACGAACGACATTCATATTGGAGAAAATGTCTGGATCGGCGCGAATGTAACGGTCTGCCCCGGAGTGTCCATTAGCAGCAACACGACAATCGGCACCGGCAGCGTCGTCACAAAAAATATCCCTGACAATGTTTTTGCGGCAGGTAATCCTTGCGTAATTCTGCGCAATTTTTGCGAACCCGAAAAACCCGGCTAAGCCGGAAGATTGATACCCGGATTGCAATCCCAGCCGATAGCTGCAGCCTTGCCAGGCAATTTTTTCATGGCTCGGATGAAGAGGCAGCCAGTTTCAACCATACCATGCTCATACCTAACCAAAACCAGAGAAGAATCCAGTTGAGATTCTCCACATTGCCAATCACTCCGTAAGCGCCCAGAGCAGCAGCAGTAAGCGCAACGCCTGAAAGGGCAAAACTCCTATCTGATCCTCCGGCAACAACCCCGCTCTGTGCACCACGGCCTACCAGCCAGACAGTCTGACCAAGCAAAATGAGCAAAATCAACAACGCCGGCAATCCCGCCGCAAAACCAAGAGCAAGAAAGAAACTGTGCGGCCCGATGGATTTTTTGATAGTCCAATGCTCTGCCATGGCTGACCGACGGTTGAATTCCTCATGGAACACATCGTCACCGAGACCGTAGCCCAACAATGGCCGATCGCGAATCATCTCGACCGCCGGCCCCCAAGTTCCCGAAGTGCGATTGCTGGTGTCCATCCCCTGCTGAATTCTGTTCTGCACAAGCTCCGAAGGAATGATTGCCAGACCGGCAATCACCACAATGGCCATACCTACGAAAAACCCCAAAAGGAGGTGCAGGCTTC
>CAZGPO010000029.1:10838-12862 GCA_964527745.1 uncultured Dechloromonas sp. | reverse complement strand
AAACCCAATCGCCCTACCACTTTGGTCCTCAGCAAAGATAACACCTTTTGGATGGATAATTTGTTTCAAATCATTCACCATTACCTGAACTTCTTCTTCAGTAACCGGGGAATAACCCCAATTCTTAATCAGAGTTTCAGAAAAACCCCAAAAGGAGGTGCAGGCTTCGGAGAAAGCCCAGAAAAATCAGCACGACGACAATAGTCCCAAGCCACGCTCCGCGCGAACCCGTCGCCAAAATCATCAACATCGATAGAATAGTGAGTGCCCAGCCGACCATCGCAACCCAGCGCTGGCGGCTCGCCAAGGCAAACCAAAGCAGGAATGGCAGACCAAATACCAGCTTCACCGCAAAGCGACGATGCAGATGAATATCTTCGGGGATTTTTCCCAACACGATCAATTCGTGGACATATTGGGCAAAATTACGGGCCAGCAGCAACGAGGCAGCAAATACAAAGGTTGCCATGACCCATTCCCAGCGCCGTCTGTCCCGCACATGGTTAACAAACAACCAGGGAATCAGCAAGGGTAGCAAAAAACCAAGAAAAAACTGCTCCGGCGCAAGGCGTAAAGTAGACCCTGAAAGACTGGCAATGACAACAATTACGACAAATACGATTGCCGTGAACATCATCCGGCGAAGCGTCGGATGCAGGTCGCCCCAGTGAAAATATCTACAAACCAACCAGCCCCCGATCGACAAGACGCCGAACAGGAGCAGCGCTGCTCTCCATGCCAGTTTGACGTCCGGATCGCGAAGCACCAGCGCTATCAGAAGTAGCAAGCCGGCAAACAGGAATCCGTCCAGTCGCTGGAACAACCGGGATGGCCCCGGGTCAGCCATGGCCAACCGCCATCACATTATTTTTTTGTCGAGACACCTTCTCGACGATCACGCGCAAACGTCCCGCGCGCGCCTGCCAGGTAAATTCCCGAGCCTTGATTGCCAAGCGTGCGCCCATCACTTGCGCCCGCCCAGGATCATCCACCAGGCCACCGATTGCCCCGGCCAACGATTTCGAATCCCCAGGCATGAACCAGGCGGCTTCATCCGGTTCGAGAACTTCGTGCAGGACAGGCAAGTCGCTCACCACGACAGCACAACCTGCTGCCATATATTCGAACAATTTGATCGGCGAAGTAAAATCGCTGACCGAGCCGGCTCGATTAGGCAAAACGGCAATACAGGCGCGCTGAAGTCGATTCAGCACTTCCTCATGAGGTAGATGGCCGACAAATTCAACCTGCGCCCCCTCTGGTGACACTTGGTCGCGCAATCGCGAGACTCCCTTCCCGTCGCCACCAATTATCGTGATTTTGCACCCTGGCAACTCGCGGGCAGCGACGATCAGGTCGTCCACTCCCTTCCAGTCAAAAAGGCTGCCGGCATAGATGATTTCCTGCCGCGCATTGCTCCAGACTTTCTTCCCGGGCATCTCCGGAAGTCTGGTTGCGCTGGGAACGATGAAGAAATCACGTTTCATCTCGAAATACCGGTTCAGCGCATCGGCCAATCCTTGCGTAATGGCAATGACGGCAGCAGCATTCTTTAAGACAGATGCTTCCCGCGAAAATAGTTTTGGTGCAGGCGCCGAGAAAACTTCATGCGCTTCATAGATCAACGGCAGTGCCGGAAACGCCTTGAGCATCATACTGGCCAGTTTGACATGGCGGGCGAACGCTACTCGCGGCATACCCTCCTCTTTAGTCGACTGCCTTTTGAACCAGGCGCGCAAGCGCAAGAGAAAAAAGCGATTCGAATGCATGCGCAACCGTGCAAAAGGCCACGGTAGACCGCGCGACAGCGGAACCAAACGGACATTCGCCGGACATGTCATCCCATAGTGAAGGAATGGATCGTCGATGCCTTCAACCGGAACAAACGCAAGATCCACCATCGTGCCTGACTCGGCCAAGGCCTTGACTGTATTTATCACCTGCACTGCCCGTGCTTTGCGCAAAGGCAGGGGTTCAGGAAACACATAAAGTAGGCGCGGCCCCTTCATGTTTCAGATTCCGCG
>CAZGPO010000029.1:0-10828 GCA_964527745.1 uncultured Dechloromonas sp. | reverse complement strand
GCAGCACGCAGAGCCACCAAAAGACGTTCGGCAGCTTGCCTCCAGGTAAACTCGGTCTCGATTCTCCGCCTTGCAGTATTACCCATGCGCTCACGTTGCTGGCTTGAGGCAGCCATTTCAGCCATTGCTCCGGCACAAGCGACAACATCGCCAAGAGAAAAAAGCCGGCCGCAACTACCCTCGTTACCGATCACTTCTGGCATGCCCCCGTTGTAACTGGCGACCACCGGAAGACCGCAGGCCATCGCCTCAGCCACGGAAATCCCGAAAGCCTCTTCGCCCAACCCTGGAAACAAACCGACATCGGCACAGGCATACAATCCTGGAAGCTCTGCGTGGGGCACCGCGGAGTGAAAAATAACGCGCCCATCAACGCCGAGATCGCGAGCCAAGCGCTTGAGGCGTTCCAACGCCTCACCATTGCCTACCACCAACATCTTTACTGGAAAATTAGAGAGCACCGGTTTCGCCAGCGCCTGAACCGCAAGATGAAGGCCTTTCAAGCCAACGATACGGCCGGCGAAGATAAAGACGACATCCTCAGGTTGCAAGCCAAGTTCAAGGCGACGCTTCTCATCACGCTGACCTGGCACGAAACGCGCAGTATCGACGCCATTGAACATAACGCCCACTTGGCGCTTGAAATGTCCGTAATTCTGCTGGGCATTGAAATGGCTGCACGCCACCATCGCCTTGATTCGGCCCGCCAGCCAGCGATCCCCGCGCATGAAATCCGTTCCGCCGCTCATGAACGCAAATCGGGTTGGATGACTCTCCGGCATCAGGCGTGGCCAGAAAAAATCGAAGGGTTTGGTCAGAATCACCCAATCATGCCGGGCGGTAACCACATCCGCCCTGGCATTTCTTGCAAAGCTGATCCGCTCGGCAAGTTTCCGGAAACGTGTCCCAAAATTAGGAAAGCGTTCGCGAGACCTGAACGGATATGTGCAAACGGCAACGGATCGTCCCTCGAGATCAGCACGCGCCGTTCCTTCACCGCCGTAGATCGTTACTTCATGTCCGAGATCGGTCAAGGAAATCGCCAATTGCCAGACTGCGGTCTGGACGCCTCCGAACGACACCGTAGTTGTCACATCGATAAAGGCAATTCTCATCAAGCCTCCGTCGCCAAAGCACGTTCCACGTGTTCCCAAACGTTGTCGACTGCTATTGCATCCATCGTGCAACTCGTCGATGCCCGATCCAGGTCGACCGGATGCTCGACCACACCCAAATATCTTGGATGCTCAAGCGGCGCAAGATAGCGTCCCGGATGCAGACAGTGATACATCGCCACCATCGGAATTCCCAACGCGCCGGCCAGATGGGTGGGGCCGGTATCGACGCCGACATAGAGGTCAAGCTTCGCCATCAGCGCAAGCGTCTGCCGCAAGGAGAGCTTGCCGGCCAAGGAATGACAACGGCTACCAAGCGCCTTTGCCAGCGCCTCCCCGGCCACAGCATCAGGCCGATCACCAAAGATCAGAATTTGGGCTTCCGGATACCTGGCAAGTAGCCGCTGGCCCAAATTTTCAAAATTTTCCTGTGGCCAGTTCCGATATGCCTTGGTTGGAAAACTGGCAATCTGGAAACCGACGCGCGGCCGTTTATCTCCGCAATGATCGATGAACCAACCCGCAGCAAACTTATGTTCTGCTTCTGTCACTTGATAGTCCAGACGCCTGGAAGATGGCTGTATCTGCAAGACATCAAGCCAGCGCAAGCGATCGTCGACTGCGTGCAGAATCCCCTTGTCCGGAACCATCGCCAATAGCCTGCTATCAATGTCCGGATTGCCGCTGGGCAGAGCAACCACCTGCCGTGCCGCACGCAACGCGTAACTGAGCAGCGCAGGCTCATGACCGAAGACCAGCGCCAAGTCGTAACTCTTGCCCAACCAACCCATGAAAGGTGCTGAGCGTTTGCTGATCGCCGCGCTCTGGTCAATCTGCGGCAATCCCTGAAGCACATCGACACGCTTGGGGTGGGCGAGACAAACGATCTCGGCTTCCGGATACGCGGCGCGTAATGCACGCAAAACCGGAACGGCCAGAATCGTGTCACCAATTCGCGCAACGTTGATCACCAGGATGCGGTCGATCGGGCCGATCAATTCACGCTCACTCACAAGTACAAACCCTTGATCATCTTGCAGCCCGCATTGCAGCATAAATTCCGCCAAGCCACGGTGCCGCATACAGTCGGGTACGTCGCAACAACCAGTTTCCGGATTTTTCCTTGGTCACAATACGCCCGATACGGTCGACGGCGGAATTCGGTCTGTTTACGCTCGGCTCCGTCGTATAGAAATGCTTGAAGCCCAAACGTTTCGCAGTCGTTAGATATTGATCGTCATAGTACCCCTGCGGCCAGCACAGATGGTTACTGTGCACGCCAAGCCTCTTTTCAAGCTGTCGCCGCGATTCTGTCAAGTCATCGACCAATGCAGTTTCGCGTTGCATTGGATCTGACAAAATTTTGTCCCAGCGAGTATGGGTGTGCGTATGAGAATGAAACTCAAAAATCCCGGCAGACTGCAAGCGCTCGGCTTCGGACCAACGCAAGACAACACTATCCGCAGCGCCGTTTGCTATACGCCGTTTGCACTCACGGTGATCCGGTGTTTCCTGAAGGCCTTCGCGAACCGGACCATCACCCATCCAGCCAGTGACTGCAAAAATGACCGCCTTGAGGCCACATGCTGCCAGTACCGGGGCCGCATACACCTGATTGTCAAGATAAGCATCGTCGAAAGTCACGATACAGGTCTTTGCCGGTAGCGGATCCCCTCGAAAGAAGCGTACAGCTTCGTCAAGACCAGCCGTGCGCCAGCCTGCTGTTGCAAGCGCCTCCATGTGGTTCCGAAAAATCCCGGGGGAAACCGTTACCAGCCCCGGATTCGGACTGACATGGTGATACATCAGGATCGGCAGTGCGGCAGCGGCCGGCATCAATGCCTCTGTTCTTGCAACTCGGCGTAAAGCGTCTCCATGCGCTGCGCCATGACTTCGCGGGAGAACTCGCTTCCCATGCGGCGCCGTGCATTGTCGCCAAACGCACGGCGACGTACCGGGTCCCCGAGAAGCCCAATGATCGCCTGAGCCAATGCGGGCGGATTTTTTGGCGGCACCAGCACCCCGGTTTCGTCATTCACAACCACTTCAGGGACCCCGTCGACCTCGGTAGCAACCACCGGCAGGCCTACGGCTCCCGCTTCGATGAACGCCGTACCCAGCGCTTCCTGATGTGTCGGGAGAACAAACAAGTCAAGCGACTGGAGAACATTCATCACATCACGACGCAAGCCGAGCATGTGCACCCGCGCTTGCAGGCCAAGTTCACCAATCAACCGCAGCAAATTCTCGGTTTGCGGGCCATCACCGGCTATCACGAAATGAGTCTCGGGAAATTCCGCCAAAACGTTCTGCGCTGCCCGCAACAGATCGGCATGGCCTTTCTTAACCCGCAGAATCGCCACGGTTCCAACCAGAATCGTTCCGACTGGCAGATTCAATTCGCTTCTCAGCGTGCCGCCACCTGCCTGGGGCGTGTAGCGGCTCAAGTCGATTCCAGTCGGAATCGACACTACCTGCAAAGGCGGCACGCCGGCAGAAACCAGATAGTTGCGTACGTAACTGCTGACTGCGACAACCTTGTCCGGCAAGGTGCCATAGGTAAATTTCGACGTGATCGGCAACGCCAGATGCCGCGTCCGGACAATACGCGGCCGCGTTCGCCCAAGACTGCGCGCCGCCATGCCGGCCAGCTGGGTATCCCGACCACTGTGGGTATTGACAATATCAGCACGGAAATCGCGCATCAGGCGACGCAGCTTGAGGATGGCGGGCAAATCGAGCGCACCGCGCATGTCGACCGCAAAAGTCTGGAAACCCGCCTCTTTCCCGCGCTCGAGAATACGGGCGCCCGGCCGGCTGACCACCGCCATCTCGTGCCCGCGTTCACGCATGGCAATCATTTCGTTCAACGTGCGATTTTCCTGGCCACCCCAGCCGGTCGAAGACTCGCTATGCAATACCCGCATCAGGCCGCACCTTCCTCAGCCTTCTGCATCCGGTAGAGACGGGCATAAAGTCCATCCAGCGCCAGTAGTTCCGTATGCGAACCTTCTTCCTGCTTCTCGCCATGAGCAAGCGTCACGATACGGTTGGAACGTTCGATGGTCGACAACCGGTGAGCAATGACCAGCGTGCTGCGACCACGCATCAATTCGTCGAGCGCGGCCTGAACATGGCGCTCGGATTCGGTATCAAGCGCAGAGGTCGCCTCGTCAAGAATCAGGATCGGTGCGTCCTTCAACAAGGCGCGAGCGATGGCCAGGCGCTGGCGCTGTCCACCAGAGAGCTTGACGCCATTCTCGCCGATCATCGTATCCAGGCCATCCGGCAACGCATCAATGAACTCCAGGGCATGTGCAGCTTTTGCGGCGACGCGGATTTCTTCGCGCGTGGCGTTGTGCTTGCCACCGTAAGCAATATTGGCGCCTATCGTATCGTTGAACAAAACCACATCCTGACTGACCAGCGCGATGTTGTCGCGCAGGTTGGCAAGGCTGATATTTTGCAGGTCGTGGCCATCGACACGGATAGTGCCACCATCCACCTGATAGAAACGCGGCAGCAGGTTGGCTGCCGTTGTCTTGCCACTTCCCGAAGGCCCAACCAGGGCCACGCATTCACCGGGCCGTACGGTCAGCGAAACAGAATTGAGCGCCGGACGATCGGCGCCGGGGTAAGTGAAGGTTACCCGGTCGAACTCGACCAGACCCTTGGCGCGACCCAACTCTTCCTTGCCCTTGTCTTCCTCGGTCGCCTCGTCAATTAACGAGAAGACGCTTTCAGCGGCAGCCAGACCACGCTGGATCGGTGCATTGACGTCGGTAATCCGGCGCAGTGGCGGCAGTATCATCAGCATGGCCGTGATGAAGGAGACAAAACTGCCCACCGTGGTCTGGTCATTGGACGCCTGTTTGAGGGCAACTCCCATGATGATCGCCACGCCTGATGCTGCAAAAAATTGCACGATCGGGCTTTGCGCGGCAGTCGCCATCGTGGCGCGCATGGCGAACCGGCGCTGCTCGCGCACCGATTTCCAAAAGCGCGCTTCCTCATAACTCTGGCCGCTGAATATTTTGACCACCTTGTGGCCCTCGATGGATTCCTGCAGAACCTGGGTTATCTTGCCCATCGCCTCCTGCTGCCCCTTGGCGACGCTACGCAGGCGCTTGCTGAAGGTGCGCACGACAAACGCAATGAACGGTACGACACTGATGGTAATCAGGGTCAATTTCCAGTTCAAATAAAGCAACCAGGCCATCAGGCCAGCGATTGTCAGCGAATCCCGGATCAGTGAAGTCAGTGCGTTGGTAGCTGCACCGGTGACATTCGTCACGTCATACATGACGCGCGACATCAGGCGCCCGGACAGGTTGTCGCCATAATATCGCGTCGGAAGCCTTATCATGCGGGCGAACATCGCCTGACGCAGCTCGGTCACGACATTATTCGAAACCCAGCTCATCAGGTACTCGCCGATAAATCCGAAAATCGCCCGGACCAGGAACACCGACATGATAAAAACGGGATAGATCAGCCAGTCCCATGGCCCGGCTGCACTGGAAAAACCTTCGTCGAGAATCTTTTTCATCACCGCCGGGAGCACCGGCTCGGTCAATGACGACAAGCCCATGGCCACCATGGCGACAACAAATGCTTTCCAGTACGGACGAACATAGGTCAGTAGCCGGACATACAACTCGCGGCTGCTCATGTTACTGGCCATGCGACTTCCTGAAGGGAAATTGAATGGCTGGAATTATACCTGCCTGCCAGTTGCCCCACCCAGCGTGCAGTACAAGGTCAACAGGCGATCCGCCATGGCTGTCAGCGTCAGCGGTTCGGCGGCAGCACGCGCGGCTTGGCGTGCGACGGCGTTGCCGGCGAGACTACAGAGATCATCCAGTCGGGTCGCCAACATCTCGCGGTCCAGCGCATCGACCACCCAGCCATTGACGCCGGAATCAACCCAGGCCTGCGCGCCGCAGGTTGTGCTGGTCACGATCGGCAGTCCGCAGGCCAGCGCCTCGAGCGCTGCATTCGGGCAGGGATCGTACAGCGTCGGCAGCACGAAGCCGTCGGCGGCGCCGTACCAGGGCCGCACATCCCGCAACGGGCCGGTGAAATGAACGCGCCCGGCCAGCCCCAGGCTTGCCGCGAGTGACTGCATCGCCTTCAGCTTGCGATCAGCGCCGACGATGACCAGATGCGCCTCACTCGTAGTTGCTGCGGCAAAGGCGCGCAGCAGTTGCGGAACACCCTTGCGTTCGAAGCCGCTGCCAACGAAAAGCAGCAGTGGCACATCCTGCGGAATAGCCGCCTGCGCCCTGGTCGTCACGCGAAATTTGGCAACCAGTGATGGGTGAAAGACGGCGGTATCGACACCATTATAGATGACCGGCAACTTCTCAGGTGGCAGTCCGTAGTAACTGCTTACTTCCGCTGCAACCATTGGCGAATTGCAAATTACCGCGCGCAACGCCGGATGCTGAAACATCGCCTTTTCCGCGGCCAGAACGTAACGGTGATAAGCGGAAATACTCTGTAACAAGCGCTGCAACGGCCCCAGCACACGTGCCCGATGTTCCAGCCAGGCGGCGTGCACACCATCACCGGCGCGAAAGATCATGCAGCCGGGAATGCGCTCGTGCGACTGCGTGATAGCGAAGCCGCCATGCGCCATTTCGCGCTGGGCGCAGGCAGCAAAGCTGCGATCGCGCGCCGTTCGCCCGCCGAACAACCGCGAGTAGGGCGGGTCACAGGTGATCTGGCGGAAGCCTTCGCGTGGCGCGCCATCCCAGTTGCGCGTGATCAGCGTGACCTCGGCACCCTCGCCGGCCAGCGCGCCAAGCGCCCGTTCGACGAAACGCTCGGCGCCGCCGTAGGGGTTATAGCGCTGGCGAATAATGGCGATTTTCATGTCCGCCATTCTAGTTGGCCCTAGTGGCGTTAGCTGTGAATTTCAACGGTCGTCAGCGACCCGTATGCGAAAACCAATTGCGGCCACTCAGCAGGCGGTTCGTTGCGCCAGTGGGCAACGAGGACGCGGATCACCCCGGCGTGGGTGACGATGATTGCTTCCGGCACTTCCAACCCGGCAACAAAATCGAGCGCTCGTTGTTGCACGGCGCGCGGCGATTCGCCGCCCGGTGGCGCGTAAGCGCCGACATCGTTGGCCCAGGCATCCAGTTCGGCGCGCGGAATTTCATCCCACGGCCGACCTTCCCAGGACCCGAAATTCATTTCGGCGAGTCGCTCGTCGGTCGCCGCTTGTTCAGACAATTGCACCGCCAGTTCACGGCAACGTTTTAACGGACTGCTCCAGACCGGCAAACCGGCGGGCAATACAGGCCTCAAAGACGCTGCGACAGCACCCGCATTTTCGGCCGGAATATCCAGTTGACCGTAACAGATACCGGGCGCAACCAGAGGCTGCGGGTGGCGGATCAAGTGGAGGACCATCAGCCGAAGACATTGCCCAGCAGCGCGACGGTAACCGTCACCGCGCCAAGCAACAGATTGGTCGCTACCAGAAGGCGAATGCGGTTCATCGCCGCCCCAGCCACCGGCCAGTCCTTGACCGTCACACCTTTGACGAGGCGCGGGTAATACATGAAGTAGATGACGGCGAAGATGGCCGCCATCCACAGGCCGATACTCGCCATGACATGCCAATGAAGCGGTGCCTGTGCGAAACCGACCGTTGCCATGGCCGCGAATCCCGAGACCAGAATGGCGACGATGCTGACCGCAACCGCCGTAAAGAAACGGCCGAGCACCGCCGCGAGCAAAGGCAGGCGTTGCGGCGGCTGCAGTTGCGCTGCAGCGACCGGCCGCAGACAGACATGCGCGAAGAACATGCCGCCAATCCAGACAATTACGCCTGAAAGATGCAGCAGAAGCAGGAATGAACGCATTTGGGCTGATTGTCGAAGAACGGTGGAATGCGAATGATACGACCGGAGCGCCCGGAGTGGGCGCCGATCCTGGACTCAAGCCCGTAACCAGATCAGGCAGCGATTGTTGGAAGGCATCGCGCGATCCTCGAGCATTTTCAGTCCGGCCTTTTCCGCCAGTTCGTTCACCTTCTCGAAGTCACGAATTCCCTGATGCGCTGCCTTTTCCTTGAGCCAGCGGTCGAAGGCCGCATTGCTCTCGCTGGTAAATTGGCCGCCATAGTTGAAAGGGCCATAGAAGCTGACCTTGGACTTTTCGGCAAGGACACCGGGCAATCCGGCAAACAGGCGCTCGACGGCTGTCCACGGCATGATGTGTAGCGTATTGGCGCTGAAAACGGCGTCGTAGCGTTGCGCTGGCCACACCTGCATGACATCGAGCTCGAGTGGCGGCGGCGTATTGGGGAGCACCGCTTCGTCCAGCCAGGCGCCGATTCCGGGCAGGTTTTCCGGACGATCAGACGTTTGCCAGATCAGGTGCGGCAAACGGGCAGCAAAGAAAACCGCGTGCTGGCCCGTGCCACTGCCAATTTCGAGCACCGCGCGGCGGTCGTGAAAATACTCTTCGAGGACGGCAAGAATCGGCTCGCGATTTTTATCGCAGGAAGTTGCGTAGGGTTTTTCCATGGCCGTCAGTGTAGCTCGCCCCTGCATCAGCCCGGCCAATGCGCAACAAAGCCAAGGTAGAAGGCAAGTTCGCTGACCTGCTGTGTCGCACCCAGACAGTCACCGGTGTAACCCCCCAGCCAGCGCTTGAATTTGGCGGCCAGCCACCAGGTAGAGATTGCCGCCAGCACGCACCCGGCAAGGGCATTTGCCGGCGACAGCGGGCTCAGTGCAAGCAATACAAAAAACAGGGCGACCGCCAATTCAACAGTGGAAAGTTGTGTTGCCAGCGGCTTGGCCTTGCTCAACAAGTCTTCGCGCACATACGTCATGGTCGCCAGCAACAGGGTCGAGCAAAAGCGCGACGCAGCATGACCGGCGAGCAGTGCCCAGGGAACCAGGGCCGCATCCAAAGAATTCAGCAACAAGAATTTGCCAAGCAGCGCCAGCACCATTGCCACCACGCCATAGCTGCCAACCCGCGAGTCCTTCATGATTTCGAGGATGCGCAGCTTGTCCCAGCCGCCACCGAGACCGTCGACCGTATCCGCCAGTCCGTCCTCATGGAAGGCGCCGGTGGCGTAGATGGTCGCCGCCATCGACAGCAGCACGGCGACCGGCTGCGGCCAGAGCCGCATGGCGCCAAGGAACACCAGCGCGCCGATGCTGCCGACCAGCAGGCCGACAGCCGGAAAATAACGCGCCGAGCGGTTCAGCGCCTCGGTGGAATGCCCGACCCAGGCCGGCACCGGCAGCCGCGTGAAGAAGCGGACGGCGCCAAAGAAAGATTCCAGCTCGCGGCGGATCATGCCTTGCCTGCGCTTTCTTCCGCACGTTTTTCAGTACATTTTCCAGATACGCCGGCTGCGGCGAAACTGGCCATTTCGTCGAGAAAGGCGGCAGCCGCTTCGACCAGCGGCCAGGCCAGCGCGGCGCCGGTGCCTTCGCCAAGGCGCAGACCGAGGTCGAGCAGCGGTTCGGCACCGAGTGCCTGCAGCTGCGCACTGTGCCCTGGCTCGGCCGAGCGATGGCAGAAAATGCAGTATTCGGTCAGCGCCGGCGCGAACCGCGCTGCGGTCAACGCGGCGGCACCGACGATAAAGCCGTCGATCAGCAGCGTCATTTTCGCCTCCGCTGCCCCCAGCATGGCACCGACCATCATCGCGACCTCGAAACCGCCGAATTCAGCAAGGACCGTAAAAGGCTGGTCGCTGCCGCCGTTGGTTCGGTAGCGACCAAGCGCCTGTTCCAGCAGCGCCTGCTTGCGTGCCAGGCCGGCATCGTCGAGCCCGGTGCCGCGGCCGACGCATTCGGCCAGCGCGGTGCCGGTCAGGCAATGCGTGATCAGCGACGCCGAAGCCGTGTTACCGATGCCCATTTCGCCGAAACCGACGACATTGCAGCCATTGGCCGCGAGGTTGCGGCTGATTTCGGCGCCGCGCGCGATGGCCTGCGCGCATTGCTCGTCAGTCATCGCCGGCTGCTCGATGTAATTGGCCGTTCCCGGTGCCACCTTGGCATCGATCAGGCCACGGCGCTTGCCGAAATCGTGCGCGACGCCGGCATCGATCACCGTCAGGTTCATCTTGTTCTGACGAGCGAAAACGTTGATCGCGGCACCCCCGGCGAGGAAATTCTCAACCATCTGCCAGGTCACGTCCTGCGGAAAGGCCGAGACACCGGCCCTGGCCGCGCCGTGATCGCCGGCGAAAACCAGCATTTGCGGCGGATTCAGTTGCGGACTCAGGCTTTGCTGGATCAGGCCGAGCTTTTTGGCGACAGTTTCAAGTTGACCGAGAGCGCCGGGCGGTTTGGTCTTCTGGTCGATTTTCTGTTGCAGTGCCGCGGCCAACCCCTGATCCGGGGCGGCGATGTTGAAACCTGAATGCATCCGATTCTTCCTGTTAAAAATACAAAAAGGGCTTCGCGGCAACGTTCGCAAAAACGCCGCCACGAAACCCTGTCCACAGGCTTCCTGCCCAACAACCCGATACGTCTTCTGGCTTTCGGATCAGCCGGATCGTCGCGCCTTCCCTGTTTGCACCAGTGGCCGGGTTACCCCTTGCGACATCCGTCCCCGATTACAGCGGCGGGCCCGCCCCGGAATGGAGTTAACACTCGGCACCGGGTTCCGTTTTATCGAATCGGGGCGAATTATCCGGCTTGCCGGGAAGCCGCGCAATCACCTAAAGT
>CAZGPO010000028.1:0-15872 GCA_964527745.1 uncultured Dechloromonas sp. | reverse complement strand
GAGCCCTTCGTCGAGCGGCCCGAGTTCACATCGACGGCGACCAGTGCTTCGGTGTGGTCGATGACGATGGCGCCGCCTGACGGAAGCGTAACCTGGCGCGCAAAGGCGGTTTCGATCTGGTGTTCGATCTGGAAACGGGAAAACAGCGGAACGTCGTCGTGATACCGCTTGACGCGATTGACGTTGCCCGGCATGACGGTGCCCATGAAGGCCCTGGCCTGTTCGTAAACCTCGTCAGTGTCGATCAGGATTTCGCCGATTTCCGGCTGGAAATAGTCGCGGATGGCGCGAATGACCAGGCTACCTTCGAGGTAGATCAGGAAAGCACCACTCTGCTGCTGGGCGGCGCCTTCGATGGCGCTCCACAATTGCATCAGGTAGTTCAGGTCCCACTGCAGTTCCTCGGCCTGGCGGCCGATCGCTGCGGTACGGGCGATCAGGCTCATACCATTGGGCACTTCGAGCTGATCCATCGTGTCGCGCAGTTCAGTGCGCTCGTCTCCGTCAACGCGTCGCGAAACGCCGCCGCCGCGCGGATTGTTCGGCATCAGGACCAGATAACGGCCGGCCAGCGAAACATAGGTGGTCAAGGCGGCCCCCTTGTTGCCACGCTCGTCCTTGTCGACCTGGACGATCAACTCCTGGCCTTCCTTCAGTGCTTCATTGATCTTGGCGCGACTGGCCTCGACGCCAGGCTTGAAGTAGGAACGGGAAATTTCCTTGAACGGAAGGAACCCATGGCGGTCGGCGCCATAGTCGACAAAGCAGGCTTCGAGACTCGGTTCGATGCGGGTGATGACCGCCTTGTAGATGTTGCTCTTGCGTTGTTCCTTGGTGGCCGATTCAATGTCCAGGTCAATCAGTTTCTGACCATCGACAATGGCGACACGGAGTTCTTCGGCCTGTGTCGCATTAAAAAGCATGCGTTTCATTATTTGGGGCTCCAGCGCACCTAGGCACGCTGCAACGGAGTCCCGTGCAGGCAGCGACAGTTCAGTTATCGGGTTGCGTCATGTATAGAAAGGGCAAAGGCGACGATGAAAGTGCTGATCAACAAACGGCTGCGATATTTTTTCTTGAAAGGCGCAACCTGAAAATTCCTGCAACGGGTATTCCGTGCGTGCTTACGGTGGGCTTATCCATTAACATCACTACTTTTGGTGAGTGAACTTAACCAGTCGTCTTACGTTGGTCTGGCTTGCGCAAGTCGCACAAGTGGAACTTCGGAGCCTGCCGCGTGGCGGTCGCACGAACGGTGCGAGGCAAACGGTCTGACGGTTCGTAGTTCCTTGCAAACCGAGACGTAAAACGTGGGCAGTATATTGCAAAATGAACAGCGCTGGTAACAATTCAGTCACCAATACCGTTATTGGCGACGAGGAAGCGGGCCAGCGTCTCGACAATTTCCTGATCCGGCGTTGCAAGGGTGTGCCCAAAAGCCACATCTACCGGATTCTGCGAAGCGGCGAGGTGCGTGTTAATAGCGGGCGGGTTGATGCGACCTACCGCCTGTGTGCCGGCGATCGCTTGCGCATACCGCCGCTCCGGGTCGCCGAGCGGCCGCAAAATGAAGTCGATGAGGTTGCCAAGCAGCGCGTCGATTTGCCGATTATCTATGAAGACGAGGCCATGCTGGTCATCGACAAACCGGAGGGCATCGCCGTGCACGGCGGCAGTGGCGTCAGTTTCGGGGTCATCGAAGCCTTGCGCCGGCAGCGCCCGCAAGCGAAGTTCCTTGAACTGGCGCATCGCCTCGACCGGGAAACATCGGGCATCCTGCTAATCGGCAAGAAGCGTCTGGCGCTGACCGCGCTGCACGACATGTTTCGTGAACACGGTACCGGGGCCGACAAGCGCTACCTGGTGTTGGTCAAGGGACGTTGGATGAACACTACCCAGCACGTCAAGGCACCATTGCACAAATATTTATCTGAAAGCGGCGAGCGGCGGGTCTCGGTGAATCCCGAAGGCAAGGTGGCGCACACGGTCTTTCGCCTGCTGGCGCGCTGGCCGGAAATGAGTCTGCTCGAGGCCCAGTTGAAGACCGGGCGCACGCATCAGATTCGGGTCCATCTGGCGCATCTCGGGTTCCCGATCCTCGGCGACGAAAAATACGGCGATTTCGCGCTGAACCGGGATATCAAGCGCTCCGGACTCAAACGCATGGCGCTGCACGCCTGGCGCATGGCCTTGCACCACCCGCTGAGCGATGCACCCCTTGAACTCATGGCGCCGCTACCGAAAGGCATCGCCGACTATATTGTTGCGGTCGACCGCCAAAGTGTGCGGGAATTTAGAGCCGACAATCTGGAACAAATCCTCGGAAAGCGACTCGGAAGCGCATGAAATACGAACTTGTTGTTTGGGACTGGGACGGCACGGTCCTCGATTCAGCGGGCGCGATTGCCCACGCCATTCAGGCTGCGTGCCGCGATATTGGCCATGAGCCGCCAAGCGATGAGCAGGCTCGTCACGTTATCGGCCTCGGTCTTATCGATGCGCTGCGTCTGGCGGCCCCCGAATTATCCCCGGAGCGCTACCCGGCGCTGGTCGAGCGCTATCGCTTTCACTATCTCGCCGGCGACCATCAGTTAAATCTGTTCGCCGGCATCCCGGAACTGCTGGGCGAATTGCAGGCAGCCGGGCATGTACAGGCGGTTGCCACCGGCAAGAGCCGCCCCGGCCTGGAGCGGGCGCTCGACCATTCCGGTTTGCGCCCGTTGTTCCAGGCATCGCGTTGCGCCGATGAGTGCCATTCCAAGCCGCACCCGCAGATGCTCGAAGAATTGATGGCCGAATTCGGCGTCGCCGGCGCGGCAACGCTGATGATCGGCGATACCTCGCACGACCTGCTGATGGCGCAGAATGCCGGCGTCGACAGTCTCGCCGTCACTTATGGGGCACATCCTCACGAGCACCTGCTCGAACACCGGCCGCTGGCCTGTCTGCACACCGTTGCGGAACTTGGAACTTGGCTGAAGACAAACGCCTGATCTGCGCCAGTGCCGATCTTGTGGAGGCGGGCAAGGGCTTCAGGTTTACGGTCACTCGTCAGCAGCGCGAAGTGGATGCTTTCGTCGTTCGCTTTCGCGGGCAGGTTTTTGGCTATCTCAATGAATGCGGCCATCTGCCGGCACAACTCGACTGGCTGCCGGGGGAGTTCTTCGATGAATCCAAGCTATACTTGATTTGCTCGGTTCATGGCGCGCTTTATGCTCCGGACTCGGGTCGGTGCCTTGGCGGGCGCTGTCAGGGCAAGGGTCTGACGGCACTTGCGGTCGACGAGGTTGATGGTCAGGTTTTTTTAAGACAAGTAAACGATAATGGACAATCCACAAACCCCCAACAACTCTCCTGACTGGGAGCGCAAGACGCTCGAAAAGCTCGCTTTTTCGGCGCTTCAGGAGCAAAAATCTCGTCGTCGCTGGGGAGTTTTCTTCAAGATTCTCGGATTTGCCTATTTGGCCGTGGTGCTCGCCACCCTGGTCGATTGGGGAACCGAGGCCTCCCACCAGGAGCGCCATACCGCGCTGATCGACCTGACTGGAGTGATCGAATCCAAGGGAACGAGCAACGCCGAGAATATGCTCGAATCCCTGCAAAGCGCGTTCAAGGAAAAGAATGTCGCGGGCGTCATTATTCGCATCAACAGCCCCGGCGGCAGCCCGGTTCAGGCCGGCATAATCAACGACGAGATTCGTCGCTTGCGCGCCAAGCATCCAGCGATTCCACTTTACGCAGTGGTCGAGGATATCTGCGCTTCGGGCAGCTACTACGTGGCGGTTGCCGCGGACAAGATCTATGTCGACAAGGCGAGCATCGTCGGTTCGATCGGCGTCCTGATGGACGGCTACGGGTTTACCGGAACAATGGAGAAACTGGGCGTCGACCGGCGCCTGCTGACTGCCGGCAATAACAAGGGATTTCTCGATCCGTTCTCGCCGCCGAATCCGAACCAGACGGCGCACGCCCAGGTCATGCTCGATACCATTCACCAGCAGTTCATCGATGTCGTCAAAGCCGGTCGTGGTGACCGCCTGAAAGAAACGCCGGAGATGTTCTCGGGCCTGATGTGGACTGGCGACCAGAGCGTCAAACTCGGCCTGACCGATGACTTCGGCAGTGTCGACTCGGTTGCGCGCGACGTGATCAAGGCCGAGAAGGTTCTTGACTATTCGGTCAAGGACAATATCGCCGAGCGGTTCGCCAAGCGCCTCGGGGCTGGTGCGGTCAACAGTCTGTGGAAGGGGTTTTCTGAAAGCACGGCCAGCTTCGGCCTGCGCTGAAAATACTCAGGCCAGCAACAGGAAAACGCTTGGACGCCGCTCGATTTCGGGTGGCGTTTCTTTTTTCCACTGATTGACAGTACACATGCGCACCGACTCGCTGGGCAGGGTCAGGTCGGTCGCTACGGCAAGTCGTGTTTCTGGCTGGCAGGCCTGCAAAATACTGTCGAACATTTGGCGGTTGCGATACGGCGTCTCGATGAAGATCTGGGTCTGCCGACGCTTGTGTGATTCGGCTTCCAGTTCGCGCAGGGTCTTTGCCCGTTCACCTTCCTTGGCCGGCAGGTAGCCATGAAAAGCGAAGTGCTGGCCGTTGAGGCCGGAGGCCATCAAGGCCAGCAGCAGGGACGAGGGTCCGATCAGCGGCACGATGCGAATACCCTCGTGTTGCGCCAGCGCCACGAGGTTTGCGCCGGGGTCGGCAATGGCCGGGCAGCCAGCTTCCGACAACAGGCCGACATCGTGCCCGGCGTGCAGTGGCGCAAGCAGGTGATTCAGAGCATCCGGCCGGGTATGCTCGTTAAGCTCCGCGAGTTGCAGGTCCTGCAATGCTTGTGCAGTTCCTGCTGCCTTGAGAAAGGCTCGGGCCGATTTGGCGTTTTCGACGACGAAATGCCTCAGGCGGTATATCTGCTGCAGGACTGGCGCCGGCAACGATGTGGTCGGAGCGACATGACCGAGCGGAACGGGGATCAGGTAAAGCGTGCCGTGGTTCACAACACGCTCATTCCGTGCTTGCGCAGCAGGTCGCAAAGGGCGATCAGCGGCAGGCCGACCAGCGCATTGGGATCATCACCGTGAATCCGGCTGAGCAGGGTGATACCCAGGCCTTCCGACTTGGCCGAACCAGCGCAATTGTAGGCGGGTTCGCGACCCAGATAGTTTTCGATCTCGACATCGGTGAGTTCGCGGAAACCGACCAGCGTCGGTACACCACGCACTTCGGCTTCGCCGGTTCGCGAATTGAGGACGCAAAGCCCAGTAAAGAAATTGACCGTCTGCCCGGAAAGCTGTTGTAGCTGTTCGACGGCACGGGCGTGTGTACCCGGCTTGCCGAAAACACGACCACTCATTTCGGCAACCTGGTCACTGCCGATGATCAGTGCATCCGGAAATTGCTTCGCCACAGCACGCGCCTTGGCCTCTGACAGGCGCAAAGCCATATCGATCGGCGTTTCGTTGGCCAGAGGCGATTCGTCGGTTTGTGGATTGACGACCTCGAAGGGCAGGCCGAGACGGGCCAGAAGTTCGCGGCGGTAGGGGGATGTGGAAGCGAGTACAAGTTTTTGAGCCATAAATTGTAATTGCAACAAGTGCTTGGAAAAGCTTCTTGAAGCAGCACTTAGTTTTGACTTGGAGGGCTAAAACTAATATTATCTCGCGTTTAAGTCGAAGCCGCTCAAGATTGAAAAGGATTTCGGACAGTTTTGCGTTTGCCCGGGAAGGTCGTGTTCTCGAAGGAACACTGGCGGTTTCCAGCCTCGAACGCCTGCAGGATCTGCTGGCGGAAGCATCCGGAGAGTTGACGTACCGGATCGAGGGGCTCAAGGGTGAGCGCGGACAATCCATGCTGCATCTGGTAGTTGGCGGGGAAATCCCGCTGGCCTGCCAGCGCTGTCTGGAAGCGATTCATTTCGAACTCGATGTCGACAGTCTGCTGGAATTGGTTCCGGCCGACGTCGAATTGTCGCAGGAAGAGCTGGAAGATGACACGCGTGATTTCCTGCCGGTGGCAGGCGAACTGGATGTGGCCGAATTGGTGGAGGACGAAGTTCTTCTGGCCCTACCGGTCGCACCCCGACACGAAAGGTGTGGTTTTCCCGGCGCTGCCCATGCCGGCGAACGGATCAATCCGTTTGCCGTTCTGGACGGGCTTAAAGGTAAACCGAATTGATTTTATTGGAGCAACAAAATGGCCGTTCAACAAAACAAGAAGTCCCCTTCCAAGCGTGGCATGCATCGTGCCCACGATTATCTGACCAGCCCGCCGCTGGCCGTCGAGCCGACGACCGGTGAAACGCATCTGCGCCACCACATTTCGCCAACCGGTTTCTACCGTGGCAAGAAAGTCATGAAAGCCAAGGGCGAGTAATCAAAAAATGAAGGGCAGGCGGTTCGTTTCGGGCCGCCTGCCTTTTATTTTGTCATGACAGCCCGCATCGCCATCGATTGCATGGGGGGAGACCACGGACCGTCAGTGACGGTTCCGGCGGCGCTTCGCTTCCTGGACGATCATCCGGCCGCCAGCCTGCTTCTCGTCGGACGGGAGGAGGCACTATTGCCGCTCCTCGGCAATCATTCGGGTAATCCGCGTTTACGTTTGGTCAATGCCAGCGAAGTCGTGGCAATGGATGAATCGCCGGCCCTTGCCTTGCGCAACAAGAAAGATTCGTCGATGCGCGTAGCGGTCAATCTGGTCAAGAATGGCGAGGCGGACGCCTGCGTATCGGCAGGAAATACCGGCGCGCTGATGGCCATTTCGCGCTTCGTCCTGAAGATGTTGCCCGGTATTGAACGCCCGGCGATCTGTGCGCCGCTACCGACGGCCAAGGGCCATACACATATGCTCGATCTCGGCGCCAACGTCGATTGCGGGCCGGAACACCTGTTGCAATTCGGCGTCATGGGCGCCATGCTGGTCGCGGCGATGGAACACACGGATCGTCCGACGGTCGGTATCCTCAATATCGGCGAGGAGGCGATCAAGGGCAACGAGGCAGTCAAGGCGGCGGGCGATCTGTTGCGCGGCGCCGATCTGAATTTTATCGGCAATGTCGAAGGCGACGGGATCTACAAAGGTGAAGCGGACGTGATCGTCTGCGACGGCTTCGTCGGCAACGTAGCCCTGAAAACCTCGGAAGGGCTGGCCCAGATGCTCGGGTCGTCGCTGCGCCACGAATTCAAACGCAACTGGCTGACCAAGATCGCCGCCCTGATCGCCATTTCAGTGCTGAACAACTTCAAGGAACGCTTCGACCACCGGCGCTATAACGGGGCAATTCTGCTCGGGCTGAAAGGCATTTCAGTCAAGAGCCACGGTTCAGCGGATGCTTTTTCCTTTGGCTTTGCCATCGGCCGTGCCTACGATGCGGCTGAGAATCGCGTCGTCGCGCGGATTGCCGAACGCATGGCGAAGATGAGCGGTTCACAAGTCCCTCAACCGGCGGAGATGGACTGAATGTATGCACGCCTGAGCGGAACCGGCAGTTATTTGCCCGGCAATCCGGTAACCAACGACGATCTGGTGGCGCGTGGCATCAACACGAGCGATGAATGGATCTTCACGCGGACCGGGATCAGGAGTCGCTACCTTGCCGACCCCGGCACGACCGCCAGCGAACTCGGACTGGAAGCTGCGCGGCGCGCTCTGGAGATGGCCGGTGTCGATGGCAGTGAAATCGACCTGATCATCGTCGCTACCTCGACCCCGGACTTCATCTTTCCCAGTACGGCCTGTCTGATCCAGGGGTTGCTTGGCAACAAGGGCGCGACGGCATTTGACATTCAGGCGGTGTGTAGCGGCTTTGCCTACGCGCTCGGGATTGCCGACAAGTTCATCCGTTCCGGCAGCCACAAGAAGGCACTGGTCATCGGCAGCGAAGTCTTCTCTCGAATTCTCGACTGGAACGATCGCGGGACCTGCGTGCTGTTCGGTGACGGCGCTGGCGCCGTCGTCCTCGAGGCTGCTGAAACGCCCGGTATTCTAACGACTGCTTTGCATGCCGATGGCAGTCAGAGCGGAATTCTCAACGTGCCCGGGCAGGTCTGCGCCGGGCAGGTTACCGGCGACCCCTTCCTGCGCATGGATGGCCAGGCGGTGTTCAAGTTCGCCGTGCGTGTCCTTGCCGAAGTCGCCGAAGAGGTGTGCGCGGCGGCTGGTATCGGTACGGGCGACGTGGACTGGCTGATTCCGCATCAAGCAAATATTCGTATCATCGATGCAACGGGCAGGAAGCTCGGTGTCGACCGCAACAGGGTGATCGTCACCGTCGACCGTCACGGCAATACATCCGCGGCGTCGGTGCCGCTGGCGCTCGATGAGGCGGTCCGCGACGGTCGCATCCAGCGCGGGCAGAAAGTTCTGCTGGAGGGTGTTGGTGGTGGTTTCACTTGGGGCGCCGCCCTGCTGGTGTTCTGATTCTGGAGGCTGAAAACCATGTCTTTTGCTTTCGTATTTCCCGGCCAGGGCTCGCAGAACGTTGGCATGATGGCGGCCTACGGCGATGCCACGGTCGTCCGGGCAACCTTTGACGAAGCCTCGGCGACGCTGGGTGACGACCTGTGGGCGATGGTTGCCGACGGCCCAGCCGAGACCCTGACGCAGACCGTCAATACGCAACCGGTCATGCTGACCGCCGGCATTGCCGTCTGGCGCCTGTGGCTGGAGCAGGGTGGGCGGCAGCCGGCGGTCGTTGCCGGCCATAGCCTGGGAGAGTATTCCGCTCTGGTCGCCGCCGGTGTCATCGACTTCAAGGACGCTGTACCGCTAGTCCGTCTGCGCGCCGCCGCCATGCAGCAGGCGGTGCCGGTCGGTACCGGCGCCATGGCCGCCATTCTCGGTCTCGATACCGCCGGCATTGTTGCCGCCTGCGCTGAAGCGGGGCAGGGCGAAGTCGTCGAGCCGGTCAACTTCAATGCCAACGGCCAGACCGTCATTGCCGGCCACAAGGCTGCCGTCGAGCGTGCCATGGAGGCCTGCAAAGCGCGCGGCGCCAAGATGGCCAAGGCACTGCCGGTTTCGGCGCCGTTCCATTCCTCGCTGATTCGCCCGGCAGCAGACAAACTGGCGGCACGTCTGTCCGAACTGACCTTGAGCGCGCCACAGATTCCGGTGATCAACAATGTCGACGTGACAATCGAAAGCGATCCGCAGCGCATCAAGGATGCGCTGATTCGCCAGGCCTACAACCCGGTGCGCTGGGTCGAGACCATCCAGAAAATGGCGGCAATTGGCGTGTCGACCGTAGCGGAATGCGGGCCGGGCAAGGTTCTGGCCGGCCTCACCAAACGCTGCGCAGACGGTGTTACCGGTGTCGCACTGGCCGACGCTTCGGCCATCGCAGCCAACCTTGGACTGGAGTAAACCATGCTTGCAGACAAGATTGCACTGGTCACCGGCGCCACCCGCGGAATCGGGCGCGCCATTGCGCTCGAACTCGGCAAAATGGGGGCCGCTGTCATCGGTACGGCAACCAGCGATGACGGGGCTGGCAAGATATCTGCCTACCTTGGCGAAGCCGGCATCAAGGGCAAGGGCATCTGCCTCGATGTCTGCGACGCTGCTCAAAGCGATGCGGTACTGGCCGAACTGGCAAAGGAGTTTGGCGCGATCACCGTTCTCGTCAATAACGCGGGAATCACCCGCGACAATCTGACGCTGCGCATGTCCGATAATGAGTGGGATGCCGTTATCGACACCAATCTGAAGGCGGTCTTCCGCCTGTCGCGCGGTGTCATGCGCGGCATGATGAAGGCGCGTTTCGGGCGCATCGTCAATATCACCTCGGTCGTCGGCTATTCGGGCAATGCCGGGCAGGCCAATTATTGCGCCGCCAAGGCCGGGGTCGCCGGATTGAGTCGCTCGCTGGCCCGCGAACTGGGCAGTCGCAACATTACGGTGAACTGCGTTGCGCCGGGCTTTATCGCCACCGACATGACACACGCGTTGACCGAAGAACAGAAGCAGGCCATGCTGGCGTCGATTCCACTCGGGCGCGCCGGCACGCCGGAGGATATCGCCGGTGCTGTCGGTTTTCTGGTATCGCCCGCGGCGGCTTATGTTACGGGCACGACAGTACACGTCAACGGCGGCATGTTCATGGATTGATTTCCCGAAGTCTCGGCTTTTGGTAAACTAGCAACGTTTTTTTCGAACCCCTGAGGGGAAGGAGTTTTTGTAATGGATAACATCGTAGAGCGCGTCAAGAAGATTGTCGCCGAACAACTGGGCGTTAACGAAGCGGACATCAAGAACGAGTCCTCTTTTGTCGATGATCTGGGCGCGGATTCCCTCGACACCGTCGAACTGGTCATGGCCCTCGAAGAAGAGTTCGAGTGTGAAATCCCCGACGAGCAGGCCGAGAAGATCACCACGGTCCAGCAGGCGGTCGATTTCATCCTTGCCAACAAGAAATAATCCATTTCGGTAAATCCCGACAAGGCCGGCCCGATGGCCGGCCTTGCCACATTTGCATGCGGAGTTCACCTTGACACGTCGCAGAGTCGTTATTACCGGTCTGGGTCTTGTTAGCCCGGTTGGAAACACCGTCGAAGAAGGCTGGCAGAACATCCTGGCCGGCCGTTCCGGCATTGCCCATGTCACCAAGTTCGACACCTCCACTTTCCCGGTGCAGATTGCCGGCGAGGTCAGGAACTTCGATATCACGAGCTACATTTCGGCCAAAGACGCGCGGCGCATGGATACCTTTATCCATTTCGGCATGGCGGCGGGTATTCAGGCTGTTCGTGATGCCGGTCTGGACAAAGAAAATGCGGCGGATCCCGAACGCATCGGGGTGGCGATCGGCTCCGGCATTGGTGGCCTGCCGCTGATCGAGGCGACCAAGGAAGAATACATGGCCGGCGGTATCCGCAAGGTGTCGCCTTTCTTCGTTCCCGGGTCAATCATCAACATGATTTCCGGCAACCTGTCGATCATGTACGGTTTCAAGGGGCCGAACATCGCCCTCGTCACTGCCTGTACGACCGGCACACATTCGGTTGGCGAAGCCGCGCGCATCATCGAATATGGTGACGCTGACGTCATGGTCGCCGGCGGTGCCGAATCGACGGTTTCACCGCTGGGCATGGGTGGTTTCTGCGCTGCACGCGCGCTGTCAACCCGCAACGATGATCCGACGACCGCCAGCCGGCCGTGGGACAAGGATCGAGACGGCTTCGTTCTCGGCGAGGGCGCAGGCTGCATGGTGCTCGAAGAATACGAGCACGCCAAGGCGCGCGGCGCGAAGATTTATGCCGAAGTCGCCGGTTACGGCATGAGCGCCGACGCCTACCACATGACCCAGCCAGCCGAAAATGGCGACGGCGCGCGGCGCTGCATGGTCGCCGCGCTGAAGAATGCCGGCCTTTCGCCGTCGGACATCCAGTACGTCAACGCCCATGGCACCTCGACGCCGCTCGGCGACGTGGCGGAGACGATGGCGGTCAAGGGTGCTTTCGGCGATGTCGTCAAGAATGTGGTGGTCAATTCCACCAAGTCGATGACCGGCCATCTGCTCGGCGCTGCCGGTGGCATCGAAGCTGTGTTCACCGTGCTGGCTATCCACCACCAGATTTCGCCGCCAACCATCAATATTTTCAATCAGGACGAACGTTGCGACCTCGACTATTGTGCCAACCAGGCGCGGCCGATGAAGATTGATGCGGCATTGTCGAACTCGTTCGGTTTTGGCGGGACAAACGGTACCGTCGCATTCAAGCGCGTCTGATCTCGCAATCTGCCTGCAATCGGCGGTAAGGAACGGTGCAGTTTCCGATAATCATCGGACTGCGCCGTTCGCGCTTGGTGGATGGCGCGCTCTTCGCCGTGACAGCGCTCGGCCTGACCGGGGTCGCGCTGACACCGTGGGCGCCATTTCAATTTTTGCTGGTCGGCGGTGCCACCTTGCTGGCCGCGCTTGTTGCCGTGTTTTCAGCTACCCCGCGCATCCGGACTTTACGAATCGACAAAGACGGGCGAATCAGTTGCCAAATGACTGGCCGAGCCGAATTTATCGAGATGCATCTGCTGTCTGGCACCACGGTGCATCCTTGGCTGACGGTTCTGCGTCTGGCAGATGAGCAGCATGCTTACCGGGTAATCATCGTGCCAGATTCGGTTGTGCCCGAGGATTTCCGACGTTTGCGCGTGTGGTTGCGCTGGCGTCTGGAAGTCAGCGCCGACCCCGACGCCGCCTAAGTATCGTATTTTTTGCGCGCGGCAGCATTTCCGGGTAGTCGCGGGAAAAGTGCAGGCCGCGGCTTTCCTTGCGCTGCATGGCACAACGAACGATCAGGTCGGCCGTGGCCACCAGATTGCGCAATTCGATCAGGTCATGGCTGACCCGGAAATTGGTGTAGAACTCTTCGATTTCGCGCATCAGCAGGCGAATGCGGTGCTGCGCCCGCTTGAGGCGCTTGTTGGTGCGGACGATACCGACATAGTCCCACATGAAGCGGCGCAATTCGTCCCAGTTGTGCGAAATGACCACCTCTTCGTCGGCATCGGTGACCCGGCTTTCGTCCCATTGCGGCAAATGCGGGAGCGCCCTGGTTTTGCCGCGCAAAATGTCGTCGACCGCAGCTTCCGCGAAAACCAGGCATTCGAGCAGCGAATTCGAGGCCAGGCGATTGGCGCCATGCAGTCCGGTATAGGAGGCCTCGCCGGCAACATAGAGGCCGGGAACATCGGTCCGTCCGCGCAGGTCGCTGACAATGCCGCCACAGGTGTAGTGAGCGGCCGGCACCACCGGAATCGGCTCGCGGGCAATATTGATGCCCAGTTCGAGGCAACGGGCATGGATGTTCGGGAAGTGGGTCCGAATGAATGGCTCGCCCTTGTGGGTAATATCCAGATAAACGCAGTCGAGGCCGCGCTTCTTCATTTCAAAGTCGATGGCGCGGGCGACGATGTCGCGGGGTGCAAGCTCTGCACGCTCGTCGTGATCCGGCATGAAGCGCGTACCATCCGGTAGGCGGAGGAGGCCGCCTTCGCCGCGCACCGCTTCGGAAATCAGGAAGGATTTGGCTTGCGGATGGTAGAGACAGGTCGGGTGGAACTGGATGAATTCCATATTGGCCACGCGACAGCCGGCGCGCCAGGCCATGGCGATGCCGTCGCCGGTCGAGGTGTCCGGATTGGTCGTGTACAGATAAACCTTGCCGGCACCACCCGTGGCGAGCAAGGTATTGCTGGCGCCGATGGTGATGACCTCGCCACTTTCGTTGTCGAGTACGTAAGCGCCGAAGCAGCGATTTTCCTCGCTACCCAGTTTGGCGCCGGTGATCAGGTCGATCGCGATGTGGTTTTCGAAAATGACGATATTCGGATTGCTGCGTACCTTGTCGGTTAGCGTCGCCTGGACTGCCGAGCCGGTCGCATCCGCGACGTGAATCACCCGGCGGGCACTGTGACCGCCTTCGCGCGTCAGGTGGTAGCCTGCCTCGTCCTTGGTGAACGGGACGCCTTGTTCGATCAGCCAGTCGATCGCGGCACGCCCGTTTTCGACAACGAAGCGAGTTGCTTTTGGGTCGTTGAGCCAGGCTCCGGCAACCAGCGTATCCTTGATGTGCGCCTCGATTGAGTCGTGGCTGTCGAGGACGGCCGCGATGCCGCCTTGGGCCCAGCCTGAGGCCGAATCTTCAAGGGATCGTTTGCTGATAAGGGCAACGCGGCCATGGGCGGCAAGGCGCAAGGCGGCCGACTGACCCGCCAGACCACTGCCAATGATGAGCGTATCAAAAGTGTGCAAGCTGGTTCTCGAACGTATTTTTGCAGTCGAATATAGCATGGACCCAGCACTCTCAAGCGTTACACATAGTCACAAATAACGGAAACTACGTATCCATGTCAGCAAATCGGCTGGGCTATACTTCGTCTTAAACAAAACTAACGAGAGTTCCAGCAGGGAGAATAAAAAACTATGAGCGAGCGCGAAATCGATCAGGCGTTGGTCGAACGGGCGCAAGGTGGAGAGAAACAGGCCTTCGACCAATTGGTGAGTAAATACCAGCGCAAGCTGGGGCGTCTGCTTTCGCGCTTCATCCGCGATCCGGCCGAAGTCGAGGATGTTTCGCAGGAGGCCTTCATCAAGGCCTATCGCGCATTGCCTTCGTTTCGCGGCGACAGCGCGTTCTACACCTGGCTGTACCGGATCGGCATCAATACGGCGAAGAATTACCTTGTGGCCCAGGGGCGCCGGGCACCGACGTCCACTGAATTCGACAGCGAGGAAGCGGAGACCTTCGAGTCCGCAGATCAGTTGCGCGACATTAATACGCCTGAGAGCCTGCTGTTGTCCAAGCAGATCGGTGAGACCGTCGATTCCGCGATGGATGCCTTGCCCGAAGAGCTGCGCACGGCGATTGTCTTGCGTGAAATCGAGGGGCTTTCCTATGAAGAAATTGCCGAAATGATGAACTGCCCGATCGGCACGGTACGTTCGCGCATCTTCCGGGCACGCGAGGCGGTGGCAGTGAAATTGCGCCCCTTGCTCGATGTCGCCCCTGATCGCCGATGGTAGCTGTAACTGCTGAGCAAACCACTGTACGCGCCGTCGTTCGTGAACTTCAGGGTGATACGGCGCTGGTCGAGGTGACGCAAAGCGGCTGCGGGCGCTGCCATGAGAAAGGTGGCTGCGGCGGTCAGAGCCTGACCCAGATGTTTTGCAGCGAACCGAAGAAATACCGCGTGGTCAATGATATCGGTGCCGCTGTCGGTGACCATGTCACGGTAGCGATTGCCGCCGGCAGCGTCCGCCGCAGTGCAAATTTGGCCTATATATTGCCGTTGACCACAACGATTGCGGGCGCCTTGCTCGGCATGGAACTGGGCGGCGACCAGGGCGCCATGCTCGGTGCACTGTCCGGTGTGCTGCTATCCTTCATCTACATCGCCCGCCGGACGGCGACAGCAACTGGTTTTTCCGGAAACCGTCCCCATATCATTTCCCGTTCGTCTTAAGCAATTCAGGAGGTACGTGCCGATGAAACGTTTTCTGGCCCTGCTGTCATTCTTATTCATTTCGTCCGGCGCGCTTGGGCAGATGCGCGGCTTGCCTGATTTCACCGAACTTGCCGAACGTCAGGGTCCAGCCGTCGTCAACATCAGCACAACACAGGTGACGCGAAGCAGCCAGTCGATGCCGTTTCCGTTCGACGAGAACGACCCCGCCTTCGAATTCTTCAAGCGCTTCATTCCTCGCCACCCGGGCGGTTCGACACCCCGGGAATTCGAAAACAAGTCGCTGGGTTCAGGCTTCATCATCAGCGGCGACGGTTACATTTTGACCAATGCGCATGTCGTCGACGGGGCCGATGAAGTAACCGTGCGTCTGACCGACAAGCGGGAATTCAAGGCGAAGACCATCGGTGCCGACAAGCGCAGCGATGTAGCGCTGATCAAGATCGAGGCGGCCGGACTTCCCTTCGCCAGACTGGGCGACCCGACGCAATTGAAGGTTGGCGAATGGGTGGTCGCCATCGGCTCGCCGTTCGGCTTCGACAATTCGGTCACGGCCGGCATCGTTTCGGCCAAGGGCCGTTCGCTGCCGCAGGAGAGCTACGTTCCATTCATTCAGACCGACGTAGCAATCAATCCCGGTAATTCCGGCGGGCCGCTATTCAACATGCGCGGCGAGGTCGTCGGTATCAATTCGCAGATATATAGCCGCAGCGGTGGCTACATGGGCGTGTCGTTTGCCATCCCGATCGATGTCGCGATGGAGATCCAGAACCAGTTGCGCGCTTCCGGCAAGGTGAGTCGCGGGCGGCTTGGCGTGGTGATCCAGGAGGTCAGCAAGGAACTGGCCGATTCGCTGGCCTTGGGCAAACCGATGGGTGCTGTCGTAAACGCGGTCGAGAAGGGCG
>CAZGPO010000027.1:0-16057 GCA_964527745.1 uncultured Dechloromonas sp. | reverse complement strand
TGTTGCACTCCAAGAGCGCTTCCGGCGGAGCGCGGTCGACGCCGAAAAATGCCCCAAAATGAAAGCTGCATGGCTGGCACTCAGAACAGCAGGCTCGCCGCGTAGATCGCCAGCATCAGGAAAAAGACGCCGCTGATCCGGTGTGTCCATTTCAGTGGCAGACGGTTGAGCAGTTTGCGGCCGGCGAGGACGCCGAGTAGCGAGGTCACCGCCAGGGCAGCGGTGGCACCTGTCCACACCGCTGCCGGTGTGCCGGTGCTGCCGAGGGCGGCGACGGCGAGCTGGGTCTTGTCGCCGAATTCAGCGAGAAAAATCAGCAAAAAAGTGGTGGCGACGATGCCGTGTCCGGGTTTTTCGGTGACCGCTTCGTCGTCGTCTGCCTCGGTGTAGCGCAGGGCGCTGATACCGAAGCCGGCGAAGAGAATCGCCACGGCCAGCGCGACCAGCCATTCCGGCAGCCAGGCGGCGACTGCGGCACCGAACAGGACGGCGAGCAGGTTGAGCACGGCAAAGGCGAGGATGGCGCCAATGACCACCGGCAGGCCGCGGTGGCGGGCAGCCAGCGTCATGCAGACCAGCTGGCTCTTGTCGCCGATTTCGGCCAGGGCGACGATGAGAAACGTGGTTCCGGCCGAAGCCAGCCACGGGCCGGAAATCCAGGTCGCGAAATCAGGCATGGAGTGGCGCGCTCAGGACTTCGTGGTCAGGACTTGTTAGTCTTTTCCCGGTTCGGGCAGGTGGCCTTGGTGCAGTGCGCGTAGAGGTAGAGTGCGTGGTCCTGGATGGCGAAGCCGCGCTCCTCGGCAATCTTGTTTTGTCGGCGCTCGATTTCCGGATCGTAGAATTCCTCGACCTTGCCGCAATCGACGCAGACCAGATGGTCGTGATGCTTGCCGTGGTTGATCTCGAAAACGGCCTTGCCGGATTCGAAAAAATGGCGCTCCAGCAGGCCGGCCTGCTCGAACTGGGTCAGCACCCGGTAGACCGTGGCAAGGCCGATATCCATGTTTTCCGCGATCAGCATCCGGTAGACATCTTCGGCGGTCATGTGGCGCAGGCTGCTCTTTTCGAACAGCTCGAGAATCTTGAGGCGCGGAAAAGTGGCCTTGAGCCCCATGTTCTTGAGGCTTTGCGGGTCGCTCATCGTTTTTGTGTCCGTTAAGTGGTCGGGGGCGGTGCCAGCGTGATTTCGGGTATCATATACCGCTTCAAAGATGTTTGAGAAACTTCGGATTTCCGTATGTTCCGTTCCCGCTTGCTTATTCTCGGTGCTGTCTGTTCGCTGCTTGCGGCGTGCAGCAGCTTCAATGCTTACAAGATCGACATCCAGCAGGGCAATGTGCTGACCCAGGAAATGGTCGCTCAGCTCAAGCCCGGTCAGACGCGCGAGCAGGTGCGCTATATCCTCGGCTCACCGCTGCTGACCGATGTTTTCCACCAGCATCGCTGGGACTATGTTTACAGTTACCGCAACGGTCGGACCGGTGCACTCGAAACCCGGCAGTTTTCTGTCTATTTCAGCCAGGACAATCTCCTTGAGCGCGTTGCAGGCGATGTCTCGGGTGGTGACCCGGATGACTTGGCAATTCCGAAGACGCAGACGCGACTGGTTGATTTCGGCACCCTGCCGGCTGACGGATCGCCAATGCCGCCGCCCGAGGGGGAAGGTTTCTTCCGTGGCATGATGCATTCGATCGGATTCTGATCATGAGCAAGACACGAATCGGTATCGTCGGCGCCAGCGGGCGCATGGGGCGCATGCTGCTGGAAGTTGCGCTGAAGGATGATGGCGTCGCTCTCGGCGGTGCCTTCGATGTGCCGGGCAGCCCGGCGATCGGTCAGAGCGTCGGGCAACTGACCGGGCTGATAAGTGACCTGCGGGTCAGCGATGATCTGGCTGGCGGTCTTGCCGGCATCGATTGCCTGATCGATTTCACGCGGCCGCAAGGCACGCTCGAACACCTCGAACGCTGCCGTCAGGCAGGTGTCGCGATGGTCATCGGTACTACCGGCTTTGAGTCGGAAGGCAAGGCGGCGATTGCTGCCGCCGCGCGCGACATCCCGGTCGTTTTTGCGCCGAACATGGCGGTCGGCGTCAATCTGGTCTTCAAGCTGCTCGAAACCGCGGCGCGGATTCTTAATCAAGGTTACGACATCGAGATTGTCGAGGCGCACCATCGCCTGAAGATCGATGCGCCTTCGGGGACCGCGTTGCGCATGGGCGAAGTCGTCGCCGGCGCGCTCGGGCGCGACCTCAAGGAATGCGCCGTCTATGGCCGTGAGGGCGTGACCGGCGAGCGCGACCCGTCCACGATCGGTTTTGCGACGGTGCGCGGTGGCGATATCGTCGGCGATCATACCGCGATGTTCTGCGGTATCGGCGAGCGCGTCGAAATCACCCACAAGGCTGGCAGCCGTATGCCTTACGCGCTGGGCAGCATGCGTGCTGCGCGCTTCCTGGCCGGACGCCAGAACGGCCTGTTCGACATGCAGGATGTGCTCGGCCTGCGCTGAATCGGCGGGTTCCAGAGAACGCTGAACTTGCCTGAACAGGCTGTTTACGGCTAAAATCAGCAGGTTAAAAAGCACAAGCGGGGAGGCGCAAGCCTTCCCGCTTGGCACATGCAAAAATAGAATTCTAGGAGCGCCGGTCGTGCCATTACTGCCCTCAACCATACCCGCCATTCTCGCCCTCGCCGACGGAACGGTATTCAAGGGGCAATCCATCGGCGCGGATGGCGTGGCCAGCGGCGAAGTCGTTTTCAACACCGCCATGTCGGGTTACCAGGAAATCCTCACCGACCCTTCTTATTGTCGGCAGATCGTCACGCTGACCTACCCGCATATCGGCAATACCGGTTGCAACGCCGAAGATTTCGAATCCGGCGCCAATTACGCCGCCGGCCTGGTCATCCGCGACCTGCCGCGGCGCGCCTCGAACTGGCGTTGCGAGGACGATCTCTCGTCCTATCTCAAGAAGCACGGTATCGTCGCCATCGCCGGTATCGATACGCGCAAACTGACCCGCATTCTGCGCGAAAAAGGCGCCCAGGCCGGCTGTATCCTGGCCGGTGTGGTCGACGAGGCAAAGGCTCTGTCGATGGCCAGGGCCTTCCCCGGTCTGGCCGGCATGGATCTGGCCAAGGTGGTGTCGGCCAAGGCCGGTTACGGCTGGAACGAGGGCGAATGGACGCTCAAAGGCTACGAAACCGGCCCGGAGCCACGTTTTCATGTCGTCGCCTACGATTTTGGCGTCAAGCGCAACATCCTGCGAATGCTCGCCGAGCGTGGCTGCAAACTGACCGTCGTGCCGGCCCAGACGCCGGCCGCCGAAGTGCTGGCGTTGCAGCCGAACGGCGTTTTCCTGTCCAATGGTCCCGGTGATCCAGAGCCTTGCGATTACGCGATCGCCGCGATCCGCGAATTCCTCGACCGTGGTATCCCGACTTTCGGTATCTGCCTCGGCCACCAGTTGCTGGCACTCGCCTCGGGCGCGAAAACCTTGAAGATGAAGTTCGGCCACCACGGCGCCAACCACCCAGTCAAGGACATGGATACCGGCCAGGTGCTGATTACCAGCCAGAACCACGGTTTCGCGGTCGACGCCGAAACTTTGCCAAAAAACCTGCGCGCCACCCATGTGTCGCTGTTCGACGGTTCCCTGCAAGGCATCGCCCGCACCGACGTGCCGGCCTTCTCCTTCCAGGGGCACCCGGAAGCCAGCCCCGGCCCGCACGACGTGGCCTACCTGTTCGACCGCTTCCTCGACAGCATGACGCGCGGCGTCGCAGCGCTGAACAACGCGCAATAAGGCGAAAGACAAAAAATGCCGAAACGTACAGACATAAAAAGTGTTTTGATTATTGGCGCCGGCCCGATCATCATCGGTCAGGCCTGCGAATTCGACTACTCCGGCGCACAGGCCTGCAAGGCCCTGCGCGAAGAGGGTTACAAGGTCATCTTGGTGAATTCTAACCCGGCGACGATCATGACCGACCCGGAAATGGCCGACGTCACCTACATCGAGCCGATCACTTGGCAGGTCGTCGCCAAGATCATCGAGAAGGAGCGCCCGGATGCGCTGCTGCCGACCATGGGTGGCCAGACGGCGCTGAACTGTGCGCTCGACCTCGACCGTGAGGGCGTGCTTGCCAAGTTCGGCGTCGAACTGATCGGCGCATCCAAGGAGGCCATCGACAAGGCCGAGGACCGCCAGAAGTTCAAGGACGCGATGACCAAGATCGGCCTTGGTTCGGCCAAGTCAGCGACCGCGCACAGCATGGAAGAGGCCTACCAGGTGCAGGCGGCAATCGGCTTCCCAACCATCATCCGCCCGTCCTTCACGCTGGGCGGCACCGGTGGCGGCATCGCCTACAACATGGAAGAGTTCGAGACCATCTGCAAGCGCGGTCTCGAAGCATCGCCGACCAATGAGTTGCTGATCGAGGAATCGATGCTCGGCTGGAAGGAATATGAGATGGAGGTCGTCCGCGACAAGGCGGATAATTGCATCATCATCTGCTCGATCGAAAACCTCGATCCGATGGGCGTGCATACCGGCGACTCGATCACCGTCGCCCCGGCCCAGACGCTGACCGACAAGGAATACCAGATCCTGCGCAACGCCTCGATCGCCGTGCTGCGCGAGGTTGGCGTCGATACCGGCGGTTCAAACGTGCAGTTCTCGATCAATCCGAAGGACGGCCGGATGATCGTTATCGAGATGAACCCGCGCGTTTCCCGTTCGTCGGCGCTGGCCTCCAAGGCCACCGGTTTCCCGATCGCCAAGATCGCCGCCAAATTGTCGGTCGGCTACACCCTCGACGAACTGGCCAACGACATCACCGGCGGCAAGACGCCGGCCTCGTTCGAGCCGTCGATCGACTACGTCGTGACCAAGGTGCCGCGTTTCGCCTTCGAGAAATTCCCGCAGGCCGATTCGACGCTGACCACACAGATGAAGTCAGTCGGCGAAGTGATGGCCATCGGTCGCACCTTCCAGGAGTCACTGCAGAAAGCCTTGCGTGGTCTGGAGGTTGGTGTGGATGGCTTCAACCTGAAATCGGTCGACCCGGAAACCATCGACGAGCAATTGTCACGGCCGACGCCTGACCGCCTGTGGTACGTCGCCGATGCCTTCGGCGTCGGCATGACGGTCGACAAGGTGTTCGACCTGACCAAGATCGACCCATGGTTCCTGGTTCAGATCAAGGAGATCGTCGATCTCGAACTGGAAGTGGAAAAACGCGATTTTTCGACGTTGACCGCGGAAGAGATTCGCTACCTCAAGCGCAAGGGCTTTGCCGACCGTCGTCTGGCCTATCTGCTGAAATCGAATGAGTCAGAGTTTCGCAAGCGCCGTCACGAACTGGGCGTCCGCCCGGTTTACAAGCGCGTCGATACCTGCGCTGCAGAATTCTCGACGGATACTGCCTATATGTACTCGACCTACGAGGACGAGTGCGAGGCCAACCCGACCGACAAGAAGAAGATCATGGTGCTGGGCGGTGGTCCGAACCGCATCGGTCAGGGTATCGAATTCGACTACTGCTGCGTGCATGCCGCGATGGCGATGCGCGAAGACGGTTACGAAACGATCATGGTCAACTGCAATCCGGAAACCGTTTCCACCGACTACGATACGTCGGATCGCCTGTACTTCGAGCCGCTGACCCTGGAAGACGTGCTGGAAATCGTCGCCATCGAGAAGCCGGTCGGCGTCATCGTCCAGTACGGCGGCCAGACCCCGCTCAAGCTGGCCCTGGCGCTGGAAGCCAACGGCGTGCCGATCATCGGCACGACGCCGGAGTCGATTGACATTGCCGAAGACCGCGAGCGCTTCCAGAAGCTGTTGCACGAACTCGGCCTCAAGCAGCCGCCGAATCGCACGGCCCGCACCGAGGAAGACGCGTTGCGCCTGGCACAGGAAATCGGTTATCCGCTGGTCGTTCGGCCATCCTACGTGCTGGGTGGCCGGGCCATGGAAATTGTCCACGAGCAGAAGGATCTCGAGCGCTACATGCGCGAGGCGGTCAAGGTGTCGCATGATTCACCGGTGCTGCTCGACCGCTTCCTAAACGATGCTGTCGAGGTCGATGTCGATGCCCTGTCCGATGGCGACGAAGTCATCATCGGCGGCGTCATGGAGCACATCGAACAGGCCGGCGTGCACTCAGGCGACTCGGCCTGCTCGCTGCCGCCGTATTCGCTGGGCGCCGAAGTGCAGGTCGAACTGCGTCGCCAGACCAAGCTGATGGCCAAGGCGTTGAACGTCTGCGGTCTGATGAACGTGCAGTTCGCGATCAAGGACGAAGAAGTCTACGTGCTGGAAGTCAATCCGCGTGCTTCGCGCACCGTGCCCTTCGTGTCCAAGGCCACCGGCCTGCAGCTGGCCAAGATTGCCGCGCGCTGCATGGCCGGGCGCAGCCTTGCCGACCAGGGCGTGACCGGCGAAGTCATTCCACCGTACTTCTCGGTCAAGGAAGCCGTCTTCCCCTTCGTCAAGTTCCCGGGTGTCGATACCATTCTTGGTCCGGAAATGAAGTCGACCGGCGAAGTCATGGGCGTCGGCGTCACTTTCGCCGAAGCCTTCATCAAGTCGCAACTGGCGGCCGGCGTCAAATTGCCTGCGTCGGGCAAGGCCTTTCTGTCGGTCAAGGACGGTGACAAGCCGAAGGCGGTCGAGATCGCCCGTCATCTGACCGAAGCCGGTTTCCACTTGGTGGCAACGCGGGGCACGGCACACGCCATCGAGGTGGCAGGTCTGCCGGTGCAGGTCGCCAACAAGGTCACCGAAGGCCGGCCGCATGTGGTGGACATGATCAAGAACAACGAGATTTCGCTGATCATCAATACCGTTGAAGAAAAACGTCTGGCGATCAACGATTCGCGGTCGATCCGCACCTCGGGTTTGCAGGCGCGGGTGACAATGTATACGACGATCTGGGGTGCCGAGGCCGCTGCGGAAGGGATTCGCAACTGCGGCGAATTGGTGGTCTATCCGATTCAGGCGTTGCACGAGCAGTTGCACTGACACAAACCAAAGCCGCCGGGCCGTCCCGTTCGGGCGCCGGCGGTTTGCTTTTGCTGGAATAAATGATGAGTAAAGTTCCGTTGACCGTAGCCGGTGCCGAGAAATTGCGGACCGAACTGCAGCGCTTGAAGACGGTCGATCGCCCGGCGGTGATTGCAGCGATCGCCGAGGCGCGCGCGCATGGCGATTTGTCCGAAAATGCCGAGTACGACGCGGCCAAGGAGCGTCAGGGCTTTGTCGAGGGGCGGATTCAGGAGGTCGAGGGCAAGCTGTCGAACGCCCAGGTCATCGACCCCAAGCTGCTCGATGCCGACGGCCGCTGCGTCTTCGGCGCAACGGTGGAGATTGAGGATCAGGATTCCGGTGATGCGGTAACCTACCAGATCGTCGGCGAGGACGAGGCCGACATCAAGGCAGGCAAGCTGTCGATCGCCTCGCCGATGGCGCGCGCGCTGATCGGCAAATACGCCGGCGATATCGCGCAGGTACAGGCGCCGGGCGGTATCCGCGAATTCGAAATCATCGACGTCCGCTACGAGTAAGCAGCGGTGCGCAAGCTGTCCGAAGCCCTCTATTTCGCTGCCATCACGCTGTGGGTGGGCGGGATGTGGGCGATCGGCTACCTGGCGGTGCCGGTGCTCTTTTCAAGCCTTGGCGATCGCCAGTTGGCGGGCATAGTGGCAGGCAAGCTGTTTGCGCTGATCGGCTGGGTTGGCCTCGGCAGCGCCGCTTATCTGCTGGTTTTTCTGCTCGTCCGCTGGGGTAGTCAGATCTTCAGGCGTGGCATCTTCTGGCTGGTGCTGTTGATGGCCATTCTGGTAGCGGCCAGCCAGTTTGGTATTCAGCCCTTGATGGCACAGCTCAAAGCCGACGCCCTGCCGCGCGAGGTCATGCAAAGCGTGTTGCGCGACCGTTTTGCGGCGTGGCATGGCGCTTCCAGTATTTTTTATCTGGTGCAGAGCCTGCTGGGCCTGTGGCTGGTGGTCTGGGCCAACCGGGGAGCGCGGTAGTCAGCCCTGGAAGCTACGCTTGCTCTTGCGCGGGGCGGATGCCGGGCGCCTCGATTTCGGACTTTTTTCCGGGTTGACCGCAACGGCCGGTTTTTCGGCAGGGCGGTACACCACCAGCAGTTTGCCGATATGCTGAACCGGCGCGGCGTCAAGGTCGGCGCAGATCTGTTCGAGATAGGCGATGCGATTGTCACGGCTGTCGCCATAGACGCGAACCTTGATCAGTTCGTGGGCTTTGAGATTGACGTCGATTTCCTTGAGCACGGCCGGTGTCAGGCCATTCTCGGCGATCGACACGACAGGATTCAGATTGTGAGCGCGGGCGCGCAATTCACGGCGCATCTCGGACGATAACTGCAGCATAGTAAACCTTTCAAAAACGGCATTTTACCGAATGAAAAGAACCAGAACCAGCAAAGCCTGGATGCAGGAGCATGTAAATGACCCGTACGTGCAACTCGCCAAAAAGGAGGGCTGGCGCTCGCGGGCCGCTTTCAAGCTGATCGAGATCGACGCCAAGGACAAGCTGTTGCGGCGTGGCGAGGTGGTCGTCGACCTCGGCGCGACGCCTGGTGGCTGGTCGCAGGTGGCCGCCAGGCGGGTCGGCGATGGCGGCATGGTGCTGGCGCTCGATCTTCTCGAAATGGAGCCGATTCATGGTGTCGACTTCATCCGGGGTGATTTTCGCGAGGATGATGTGCTGCACAAACTGGAAGAAAAGCTGAATGGGCGGCGGGTGGGGCTTGTAATGTCCGACATGGCCCCCAATATGTCAGGAGTGCCGCTGGTCGATCAGGCGCGCGTGATGTACCTTGCAGAACTTGGTCTTGAGTTTTCCAAAGCCCACCTGAAACCGGATGGCAGTTTTCTGGTCAAAGTTTTTCAGGGTACGGATTACGAGTCGTTTCTCCGGTCGATGCGCGAGGTCTTTCGGACGGTTGTCGTACGCAAACCGGACGCTTCGCGCGACAGAAGTGCCGAGCTTTATTTGCTCGGTCGTGTTTTGCGTTGAAATATTTGTTTACAATGGCGTTTTTATCGCTCGTAGCAGTACAAGGAGAGCAAGCTTGAACAACATGTTCAAAAATCTCGCAATCTGGATGGTCATCGGCCTTGTGCTGATGACGGTGTTCAATCAGTTCAACACCCGTCAGGTTGCGCAGGGTTCGATGGAATACTCGCAGTTCCTCGAAGAGGTCAAGCAGGGCCATATCAGCAAGGTGCTGATCGAGGGACGCACGCTGAAGGCGACGACCACCGAAGGCAAGCGCATCACGTCCTACGCGCCGCCCGACCTGTGGATGGTTTCCGACCTCCTCAAGAACGGTGTCAAGGTCGAGGCCAAGCCGGAAGAGGAACAATCCTTCCTGATGAGCATTTTCGTCAGCTGGTTCCCGATGCTGCTATTGATCGGCGTCTGGGTCTTCTTCATGCGCCAGATGCAGGGCGGCGGCAAGGGCGGCGCCTTCTCGTTCGGCAAGTCACGCGCCCGGATGACCGATGAAGCGCAGAATACCGTGACCTTCGCTGATGTCGCCGGTTGCGACGAAGCCAAGGAAGAAGTGCAGGAATTGGTCGATTACCTGCGCGATCCCTCCAAGTTCCAGAAACTTGGCGGCCATATTCCCAAGGGCGTGCTGATGGTTGGCAACCCGGGCACCGGCAAGACCTTGCTGGCACGGGCGATCGCCGGTGAAGCCAAGGTCCCGTTCTTCAGCATTTCCGGCTCCGATTTCGTCGAGATGTTTGTCGGCGTCGGTGCCGCACGCGTGCGCGACATGTTCGAGAATGCCAAGAAACACGCGCCGTGCATCATCTTCATCGATGAAATCGACGCTGTCGGCCGCCATCGCGGCGCCGGCCTCGGTGGCGGTAACGATGAGCGCGAGCAGACCCTGAACCAGATGCTGGTCGAAATGGACGGTTTCGAAGGCCACTCCAGCATCATCGTTATCGCCGCGACCAACCGTCCGGACATCCTCGATCCGGCCTTGCTGCGCCCGGGCCGCTTCGACCGCCAGGTTGTCGTTCCGCTACCCGATATCCGCGGACGCGAGGAAATCCTCAAGGTGCACATGCGCAAGGTGCCGATTGCTGACGACGTCAAGGCCGGCATTATTGCCCGCGGCACGCCCGGGTTTTCCGGCGCCGATCTGGCCAATCTGGTCAATGAGGCCGCCTTGTTCGCGGCGCGCGGCAACAAGCGCCTGGTCGACATGGACGACTTCGAGAAGGCCAAGGACAAGATCATGATGGGTGCCGAGCGCCGCAGCATGGTGATGTCTGAAGAAGAGAAGCGCAATACTGCCTATCATGAATCCGGACATGCCGTCATCGCCAAACTGATGCCCAAATCCGATCCGGTGCACAAGGTCACGATCATCCCGCGCGGCCGGGCGCTTGGCCTGACCATGCAGTTGCCCGAACAGGATCGTTATGCCTATGACCGTACCTACCTGATGAGCCGTATCGCCGTGTTGTTCGGTGGCCGGATCGCCGAAGAACTGTTCATGGACCAGATGACGACCGGAGCCTCCAACGATTTCGAGCGCGCCACGGCAATGGCGCGCGACATGGTGACGCGTTACGGCATGTCCGACCTCGGGGTCATGGTCTATGGCGAGAACGAAGGCGAGGTCTTCCTTGGCCACTCGGTGACTCAGCACAAGAATGTCTCCGAGGCGACGATGCAGAAGGTCGATGCCGAGATCGGTCGCATCATCGAACAGCAGTACGCGTTGGCACGGAAGATGCTGGAAGAAAATCGCGACAAGGTAGAAGCGATGGCCCATGCGTTGCTCGAGTGGGAAACGCTCGACTCCGAGCAGATCGACGACATCATGGACGGCAAGCCGCCGCGGCCGCCGAAGCCGACGCAGAATGCGCCGCGTACCTCGACCCCGAACGATACGCCGGGTGCCGAGCCGAGCGCAGCGGCACCGGCCTGATCACAGCGGAGCGAACAGCGGCCGGGAGTTTTCTCCCGGCCTTTATTTTTCTGTCATGTCCATTCTCCACTGCGGCCGTTTCCGGTTGCCTCTCGACCGCCCGCTCATCATGGGTATCGTCAATCTCACGCCGGATTCCTTTTCCGGCGACGGGACGGGGACGGATGTCGCGCGCGCCACCGCGCTGGCCCGGCACCAGTTCGATGCCGGCGCCGATATACTGGATCTCGGTGCCGAGTCGTCGCGCCCGGGAGCCATCCAGACGCCGGAGGACGAAGAACTGCGCCGCTTGCTGCCCGTCCTGCGGGAAGTCGCCGATTGGGGTGTGCCGGTTTCGGTCGATACCTACAAGCCGGCAGTGATGCGCGCTGCTCTCGGCGCCGGCGCGTCGATGATCAACGATATCAGCGCCCTGCGCCATGTCGGTGCACTTGCTGCCGTTGCCGACAGCGATTGCGCCGTGTGCCTGATGCACATGCGGGGCGAACCGGGGACGATGCAGGTCGCGCCGCATTACGACGACGTGGTACGCGAAGTGCGCGACTTTCTCGCGGCGCGGGTCGCTGCTTGTCGGTCGGCCGGCATTGATGACAATCGCCTGGTGCTCGATCCGGGTTTCGGGTTTGGCAAGAGTCTGGAACACAATTTGTCCCTTTTTCGGGCGTTGACCGCAACGGCCGTCGATGACCTGCCACTACTGGCCGGCATCTCGCGCAAGTCGATGCTCGGGGCCATCACCGGCCGGCCGGTGGAGCAGCGCCTCGCCGCCAGTGTTGCCGCAGCAGTGCTGGCGGTTCACAATGGCGCCCGGATATTGCGCGTCCATGATGTCGAAGAAACACGCGATGCGCTGGCAGTGATGGCGGCAATCGAAACAGGGGGGTCACGATGAGCAGGAAATATTTTGGTACGGATGGCGTACGCGGCCGGGTTGGTCAGGCCCCGATTACCCCCGATTTTGTCATGCGCCTCGGCTATGCGGCAGGCAAGGTGCTGCTCGACATGGCCGAAGTGCGCGATGGTGAGCGGCCGGCAGTCCTGATCGGCAAGGACACCCGGCTTTCCGGATACATGCTGGAGTCCGCGCTGGAGGCCGGATTTTCGGCGGCAGGTGTCGATGTCTGTCTGGTCGGGCCGATCCCGACACCGGCGGTCGCCTATCTGACGCGGGCCCTGCGCCTGCAGGCGGGGATCGTGATTTCGGCATCGCATAACCCCTATTACGATAACGGCATCAAGTTTTTCTCGGCGCAGGGTACCAAATTGCCTGACGACGTCGAACACGCGATCGAGGCAGGCATCGATCAGCCGATGATTTGCGTGCCGGCGGCCGATCTTGGCCGGGCGAAGCGCATCGACGATGCTCGCGGTCGCTATATCGAATTCTGCAAGAGCACCTTTCCGAACGACCGCGACCTGCGCGGTCTCAAAATTGTCGTCGATTGTGCACACGGCGCGGCTTATCAGACCGCGCCAGCGGTATTCCACGAACTGGGGGCCGAGGTCATCGAGATCGGTGCCCAGCCGAACGGCCTGAACATCAACGACGGTTTCGGGGCCACCGTGCCGCAGGCGCTCTGCCAGGCGGTCCTCGCCCACGGCGCCGATCTTGGCGTGGCGCTCGACGGCGACGCCGACCGGCTGCAGATGGTCGATGCCAAGGGGCAGCTCTACGATGGCGACCAGTTGCTCTACGCGATTGTCCGGAACCGGAACGGCTCAGGCATGGTCAAGGGGGTCGTCGGCACCCTGATGACCAACTTGGCTCTCGAACATGCACTGGCCAAAATCGCCATCCCGTTTGCACGCGCCGCGGTCGGCGACCGTTATGTCGTGGAAATGCTGCATGACAAGGGCTGGCTGTTCGGCGGCGAGAACTCGGGGCACATCCTGGCGCTCGACCGGCATACGACAGGTGATGGCACGATTGCCGCGCTGCAGGTGCTGGCGGCGCTGCGCGAAGCTGGCGGCGATCTCGAAAGCTTGCTCGGCGGCCTCCATCTCTATCCGCAAAAGCTGATCAATGTACCGATGGTCAAGGGATTTCCCTGGCAAGACGACACAGCGATCCAGGCGGCGCTTGCCGCGGTCGAGCGCCGAATGGCGGGTCGTGGCCGCGTCCTGCTGCGCGCTTCGGGTACCGAGCCCCTGCTGCGTGTCATGGTCGAGGGCGAAGATGCCGGAGAAGTGCTGGTGGCCGCCGAGGAACTGGCGACGGTGGTGCGCGCCGCGGCCAATTGAGCGGGCCGCGCATCCGTTTTCTTGACCGTTACCACCCGGAATCGCTATAATCCGCTGGTTTTTGCCAACGGAATTGTCCCTTACATGCGTAAAAAAATTGTCGCCGGGAACTGGAAGATGCACGGCAGTCTTCAAGGAAATGCAGCCTTGCTGGATCGTCTGGTGGCCGCTGCGCCGACCTTGCCGTGCGAAGTCGCAATATGCGTTCCGTATCCCTATCTGGCGCAGGTTCAGGCTAAACTGACCGGGACGCCGCTTCTCTGGGGGGCGCAGTCGGTCAGCGAACATGCGTCCGGCGCATTTACCGCTGAAGTTTCGGCGTCGATGCTCTGCGATTTTGCGTGCCGCTATGTGCTGGTCGGGCATTCCGAACGGCGGCAACTCTTTGGCGAGAGCGACGCCGTGGTCGCTGCCAAGTTCGTCGCTGCACAGAAATCCGGTTTGGTCCCGGTTCTCTGTCTTGGTGAAACACTGGCCGAGCGCGAAGCTGGCCAGACGATGAACGTCGTTTCGCGGCAACTGGCCGCAGTGATCGACCTGGCTGGCGTTGGTGCATTGGCGACGTCAGTTCTCGCCTACGAGCCGGTCTGGGCGATCGGTACCGGCGTGACTGCATCGCCGGCCCAGGCGCAGGAAGTGCATGCGGCGATTCGCGCCCAGGTGGCGGGCCTCGATGGCGGGCTGGCCAATGGCTTGCGTATTTTGTACGGTGGCAGCGTCAAGGCGCAGAATGCGGCGGAGTTGTTTGCCCAGGGCGATATCGATGGCGGCCTGATTGGCGGCGCCGCACTGGTTGCGGATGATTTCATTGCAATCTGCCAGGCGGCAGGTTGATAGGCGGTAATAAATGAACTGGATTTTCTCTCTGCTTCTTACGGTGCACATTCTGGTCGCGCTGGCAATCATCGGGCTGGTCCTGATGCAGCACGGCAAGGGCGCCGACATGGGGGCGGCTTTCGGCAGTGGCGCCTCGGGTAGCCTGTTTGGTGCCACCGGCTCCGCCAATTTCCTCAGCCGCACCACCGGCGTTCTTGCTGCAGTCTTCTTTATTACCAGTCTCAGTCTGGCTTACGTGGCTTCGAGCAAGCCAAAAACGACTGGCAGTGTGATGGAGGAAACGGTACAATCGCAGACGGTTTCAAAGCCTGCGGCCGAGGGCGACAAGTCGCCTGCAGCGCCGGCGGATACCGACTTGAAGGCGGTTGATTCAAAGGCTGTCGAAGCGAAAGATGTGGATGCAAAGGTAACCGAATCAAAAGCTGTTGAGTCGAAGGCTGTTGAATCGAAAGCAAAAGATATTCCGAAGTAAGCAGAGTGGTCTCGCCGGCAAAATCCCTCGCCGGGGCGACCAAAAAGCAGTGCCGACGTGGTGAAATTGGTAGACACGCTATCTTGAGGGGGTAGTGGCGCAAGCTGTGCGAGTTCGAGTCTCGCCGTCGGCACCAAAACTGAAACAGTGGCAAAATGCACGCTGTTTCGTAAATAAGAAACTGAATATTGGCGGCGGATCATGGAAAACTACTTTCCAATCCTGATGTTCGTGCTCGTGGGGATCGCGATCGGCGTGTTGCCTGTTGCGATGGGTTTCATCCTCGGCCCCAGCCGACCGGACTCGGAAAAGCTCTCTCCCTACGAATGCGGTTTCGAAGCCTTCGAGGATGCGCGCATGAAGTTCGATGTGCGCTACTACCTGATCGCCATCCTGTTCATTCTTTTCGATCTGGAAATCGCTTTCCTGTTTCCTTGGGCGTCGATTTTCAAGGATATCGTTGCGACAGAATCCATTAAGTTCTTCGGTTTCATCGAAATGATGGTTTTCGTTGGCATCCTGATCATTGGCTACGTTTATGCGTGGGCCAAGGGTGCGCTGGAATGGGAATGAGGTCCGACCATGGGTATTGAAGGTGTCCTCCAGGAAGGTTTCGTCACGACGACGGCTGACAAGCTGATCAACTACATGCGCACGGGGTCGATGTGGCCGATGACTTTCGGTTTGGCCTGTTGTGCGGTCGAGATGATCCATGCCGGTTGCGCCCGCTACGACCTCGACCGTTTCGGCATCGTTTTCCGCGGCAGTCCGCGCCAGTCCGACGTGATGATCGTCGCCGGCACGTTGACCAACAAGATGGCGCCGGCTTTGCGCAAGGTCTATGACCAGATGTCGGAGCCGCGCTGGGTGATCTCGATGGGATCGTGTGCCAATGGCGGCGGTTACTATCATTATTCCTATTCGGTGGTGCGTGGCTGTGATCGCATCGTACCGGTCGACATCTACGTGCCGGGCTGTCCGCCGACGGCCGAGGCGTTGATCTACGGCCTGATCCAGCTGCAGAACAAGATTCGTCGCACCAATACCATTGCTCGTTAATTGCCAAGGCTGATTCGCTATGTCCGCCAAGCTGGAAACGCTTAGCCAGAACCTACAGAAGCATTTCGGAGACAAGCTCGCGTCACTCAAGCTTGCGCTTGGGGAAGTGACCGTCGAAGTTGCAGCCGCCGACTATCTCGCGGTGATGACCGTGTTGCGTGACGAGCCCGGGCTGGGGTTCGAAGAGGTATCAGACCTTTGCGGCGTCGATTATTCGACCTACGGTGACGGTACATGGAACGGCCGCCGCTTCGCCGTGGTCTCGCACCTGCTGTCGATCACCAACAACTGGCGTCTGCGGGTCCGCGTTTTTGCCGAAGATGACGAGTTCCCGGTCGTCGATTCCGTCACCGGCGTCTGGAAGAGTGTCAACTGGTTCGAGCGCGAGGCGTTCGATCTGTTCGGCATTGCTTTCGTTGGCCATGACGACCTGCGCCGTATCCTGACCGACTACGGG